>JBILRK010000040.1:0-9075 GCA_044372705.1 Saprospira sp.
AGTTAAGAACTTAAGCGTAGAGTTCTGACTTAAACTGTTATTACAATACCCCAAATATAGCAAAAAAACAATAGCTCAAATCTATTGGATTTAATTTTGAAAATTTCCCTCAAAAATTTATTAAATATTATGATGTTGAACCTAACATAAAAAAACCGGGAACAATTGCCCCCGGTTAATTACTTTATAATTCACTTAAAAAAAAACTTCAATTTTTTAGTTTCCAGACCCATTCGCCCTTATTGTTTAAATATCCAAGGCTATTTTGTTTTTCAACTCTGAAAAGGCCATTTCCAGCATAGGAAACATACTCATACTCGGGTTCAATTACTATTTTGCCGTCTGAATCCACAACTCCCATTCTGTTGCAAAGTTTAACCTTGGCAAAACCATTTTTAAAGGCATCAATTTGCTGAAATTTTTCAGTACTGAGTTTTATACCTCTTGTATTGATGATTGTCCAGTTGTTTTTGTAGCAGACAGGGGCAACACCATCGGCATAATTTTTAGCAGCAACGAAGTTTTCGCTATTCTGTCGCTGTAGATCTTCCCCTAGAAAATAAAAACTGGAATAAGCCGATTTTACCAAAGCCAAGCCCTCGCTTATTTCCATAATTTTACTGACATTGGGCGCAATGATAAAGTTACCTACAGTGTCGATAATACCTGTTAAATTGTGTTTATCAAATACGATTGCCTTGCCTGCCTGGAAATCCTCTGCCAAATAGAACTGAGCTGCAATCTTTATCTTGCCTTCCGGACTCAAATATCCATAATTGCCTTGGCTGCAAAACATAGCGAGGGAATTTTTTACTGGCCCAATTTTCTGATATGTCGCTTTTACAGTTTCTCTGCCATTGGTATCAATAAGTCCGTAAGCACTATTCAGTTTACTTCCTTTTTCAGAAAATCCTTTTCTACGTACCACCGCAAAGCCCTCGCTGAAAGTTGAAATTTCATCATATTTCGCCTTGCTAAGTACTTCTCCTTTGCGATTGATTATGGCATATCCGGCTTTGTTAATCCTAACTTTTGCTAGGCCATGCGCATTAAATTCACTGATATTCATCCATTGTTTTTTAGGTTTAATAACCCAATTGCCTACACTATCTATTACGCCCCAACCTTTTTCTCGAATAAAAGCAGATGCTAAACCATTTTTGAAATCAGTAGCATTGTTAATCCCTAAATCAATGGCAACTTTTCCTGATTTGTCAATAAAGACCATTTTGCCATTATTCAGCTGTACCCAAGCAAAACCCTCACTGAAGTTAGCTGCTTTTGAAAAGGTCGCCGCAATGACATAATTACCACTTTTATCGATATAACCCCATTTTCCCTTTTCAGAAACTGCTGCCAGGTCTTCTTTAAAATCATTTACCGATCTGAATTTACAAGGAATGATTTCATTTCCTTCTTCGTCGGCAAAGCCCCAATAGTTCCCTTTTTTCAAGGCAAGTCTATCCTCGCGAAATTCTCTTATCTTATCATACTTTACTGGAACTACAAACTCAGCTTTTTTATTTACATAGCCAAATTTCTGTTGATACTGGTTGACGTAATAGAGCTTTTTATCAGAATTCTGGATAAAGTTCATGTCATCGTACTGAAAGGGGAGAATGACTTTTCCATTTTCATCTATTAAGCCCCATTTGTTATTTTTACGAACCATGGCTCTGTTATTGGAGAAATCAACGGCATGTTCATATTTATTTTTGCTGCCATCAATCACCCATTTTCCTAGTGTATCCAGATAGCCCCATTCGCCTTCTTCGCAATAAATATTATTCTTTCTGATATGATCGATGCCAAAACCATCAAATTCATAGCTGCAAATCATTTTGGAAAAGAAATTAGAGGCAGTACCCAAATGATTTTTCTGTTTATCTTTCAAGTCTAAAGACAAATATCCGCTTTTGGTACAGATTGCCCTTCCCTCGCTGAATTTGCCAATATAGGTCATGCCTGCAAGTATAACCTTGCCTTTTTTATTGATAAGACCATGTTTACCACCAGCAAAAACACATCGGGCCAGCGGAAGAGAATCTTTGATAATGTCGTTCATGTCTATGTGAATAAAAACGGCTTTACTCACGGGACGACCAATAACATTATTCACTATAACCCAGGCGCTGTTAACCGTTGCATTAGCAGAATTTACCGGAATTTGACCTCCGATGCCAACATTATATACCTCTGCCAGACAAAGGTCTATTTCGGGGTAGTTTATAAAATTTCTGTAGGTTGGCTGCACCTCAAACTTCTTTGTTTTTTTGTTAAAAATGCCAAATTTTCCATTATTCCCAATTTGCCAAATAAGGCTGTCATTAAGTTCCAACCGATCTCTTAATGATGGTAATCGATTAGTCAAATTTGAATTTCTTTCCAAACTGGAACCATCAATTCGCAATGTTTTAAAATTATTGAACTCAGATTGATCTTCAAAGTAGCCAGCCTCGTTGAAGACCATTATTTTTAAAGAGTTTTTATCTTTTATTTTGATGCTGTTATTTTCAATGCTAAAATCTTTTAGTGTGGGTGCAAGGGTGATTTCTCCAGCGCGATTTATTATACCAAATAGGCTGTCTTTCATGATCTTTGCTACTGAGCCTTTGGGGGCTTCAATTAGATCGAATTGTGGTTTAATAAGCGCAGTGTCGGCACCAATTTTATGTAAACCCCATTTGTCATTATCGGTGGATACAATGAAGAGATCTCCTGCAAACTCTCTTACATCGCGATATGTTGAATCTAAAAGGTTTATACCTTTGTTATTGATTAGTTTATTTAGATAATAATTGATTTTTACCAGGACACATAAACTGTCTATTTGCGTAGCACTGGAAATATTTTCATGAATAATTTTCTTTTCAGAAATAGAGAAAAGATTTGAAAGGCTTCGGTTCTTGTTCATGGCAATAATAAAATTATTACCAGCGACTGAAAATTTTTCATAATCATGCCCGCAAAAGGCTTTTCCTTCCAGGTCGAATAGTGCGAAATGTTTGTCTTTTTTTGCAGCAACAGCTTTTTTAAAGAACAGGAAATCATCAAAATTAGCTTCTAATAGCAGACTGCCATCTGTTCTCAAAAGTCCTTTTTTGCTATTTTGTCCAAATTCGATATAATTGGTATCGCTGCATAGTTTTATGCTGCTATATTTAGCTTCTGAAATGAGCCCTCTTTCGATGTGCCCAAATCCAAATCCACTTACTTTTTCAAAGCTGAAATAGCCAAAACCTAGCGTTAAAATATTACCACCAACATTATTTATCAAAACCTTGTTGGCATTATTTCTTATTTCCCAGTTGCCTTGGTATTTAACCATAAAAATACCCCTGTCGATTACTTTTACCAAGTCGAATTCCGCTGGTATCAGAAAGTTACCACTTAGGTCTATTATACCAACTTTTTCATTGACCTCAACAACACAATATCCGAAAGTATCAAACTCGTCAACTAGATCATATTTAGGTGAAATAAGCATTTGACCAGTACTGTCGATAAAACCCCAAAGTTTGTTTTCTTTTACCGGCACTAAACTTTGCTTACTATTGATTTGGGCATGCAAAAAACTGCCCAGGCAGGCTAGGATTATGATTCTGATCAACATAGTATTTTTTTTTGATGGTAAAACTAATAAAAACAGACGGTATTTTTTTGCTGCTTTTTAACATTTACGCTAAAACTCCAAATTTGTTGCTCGTCAACCAAAATTTGGGTTTAAATACGGCGGCAGGTTTGTCCTGAAATGCCTGCCGACCGTATAAAACAACCTATTAAAGAAAGATTAAAAACATGGCTCAGTTCATGGCTAAGGCCTCTGATATATCTTCGACAGAGTTTATTTTTTTATTGAGGGTCTTCATTTTGATAGTGACTTCCTCGCCATTTCTGGGATTGCTTTTGTTTAGTTTCTCAAAATCTTCTTTGCTGAATTTTGCAACTCTGTTGCCAGGCAAAACAGCAATTAGTGAATTTTCTTCTTCGATAGGATAAACAAAGTTGCTCATCTCCCTCAAACTAAATTTTACAACGGCTTTTCTATCGTTATTGACTAAGAAAAAGGTTACATTAGGCATATTTTCAGCATAATCGAATTCTTTATCAAAATCAACTTTTACCTGAAGTCTTTTGGTGGCATCATCTTTCCACTTGTCCCAATTGTATATGCCAAAGCCGTCGATTTGAAAGGAACGTTGTATGGCTGCCTGATCCTGATACATTTTTTCGATTTCGGCAAGTTCCTCCTTTGCTTTTTGATAATTAGTCATTTTTGAATCGAAATCAGCTCTTGCTTTTTCATATTCAGTCCCTTTGAGCACAGGAACAACCCTCATTTCGAATTTCTTTTTCCCGTCGTCAAGTAACAGAATATAATTATCTTTTTTGCGCTCTACATTGATTGAAGTCCAGGTCGTTTCGAAAACTTCCGGATTGTTTTCGGGATTATCGGCATCTTTGGGCTTACCTGCATACTGCCAGATTACATCTTTGAAAATACTCAGTTCTGGCAATTTTTTATAATCAACATTTAAATCAAAAACAAATTTGGAGTTTTTACTGAATCGCTGTGGCTTTACAGGTTTCTCGGGAAGGCTAGATTCGATACTATTGAGTTTATTAGCTCTTCTTAGGTTGATTTGCGGATCACCATTTTTCTGTTTAGTATCCCAACGACCGTTCTCATCCAACTTGAAGAAATCGAATTGATTTCCTTCGTTATAAGAGGCAAGTTTCACATTAATTTTTTTATTGGGTGCAATAAAAATCTCCTTTCCTTTACACAGTCCTTTTATTTCAAACATACCAGCTGTTTCCATATATTGGCCGGTTTCGGGATTGTGCATTGGAATACCACTTGCAATAATTTCGGCAGCATCGTGAAATTCTCTGAAATTGATGTCAACTTTTTCGGTGATGACATTACCTTTTTCGTCCACGAAGGCATTGGCTGGAATTTCAATAACAGTACCTGTTTTATCTATGCTTAGTTCTTGAGCTTTTGCAGGATTTACTGCAAATTTCTGATATGCCAGGTTGAAATCTTTGAAAGCGGGACTCACTTCAAGTTTGGAAAGCGGAACATCTTTTTTTCTCTCTGTTCCATTGTCATCAGGCTCCTTGTTGGCTATTTTGTTTTGGCTGCAAGAAACGATAAAAAATGCTGCTCCTAGAAATAAACAGCCTAAATAGATTGATTTTCTGTTGCTAAACATATTGGTACTTTTTTTTGTGAGTGAATTCTAATTTTTTTATTTGAATTCATAAGTACCAAGGCTTATTTTGGTTACAACTATTTTAATATTTTTTTTTAAAAAATAGAAAGTTTTAGAACTATTTAAATTTAATATATTGAAAATCAATTTATTGATGACCTGTTATTTTAGAAATGATTTTCTGAGTAGCCCCTGTTTTTTCTTCAAAATAGACTGCTGAGCCTTTTTTGATTTCTATAAAATCAATGTCAGTTAAAATATGAACGATTTCCTCTTGACTTTTAACTTCAAAGGCCTGTCCAATTTTTTTTAATTCCTGTGCCTCATTGAATTTGAAATTATTCGGACCAAAAAACACCGGAATGCCATAGACTGCAGCTTCGAGACTATTATGAATGCCCTTTCCAAAGCCTCCGCCAATATATGCGGCATTAGCATACTTATAAATACTGCTTAACAAACCAATATTGTCAATTATTAGTATTTCGGCAACTACTGCATTATTTTTCTCACAAATAGTCGAGTAGAGTAGGGAAGAGCAGTTTTTATTAAAAGTAGCGTCAAGTTTATTGATATGCTGTTCATCTATTTCATGCGGTGCAATAATCAATTTCCATCCATTTGGATGAAGATAGTTTTGCCAAAGAGAAAATATAATTTTTTCATCTTCAGGCCAGCTGCTACCAACGACAAAAACTTTCTTTTCTCCTTTGAATTGCTCAATTATCGGAAGCGATTTATTTTCTGCCTTGATTGCCGCTACACGGTCAAATCTGCTGTCGCCACTTAAAATGACCTGCTTTATGCCAATTGTATTTAGTAGTTCCATAGAGTTTTTATCCTGCACAAAAATATCATCATAAAAAGATAGCATTTTTCGATGCAAAACTCCCCAATTGCTGAAAAAGGCTTGCTGCTTTCTGAAAACAGCAGAGACTAAATAGAGGGCTATTTTTCTTTTATTAATTTCTCTAAGCAAGAAATACCAGAACTCATATTTGATAAAAATTACCAGATCAGGCTCCAAAACATGGAGCATTTTTTTGGCATTAGATGGACTATCGGAAGGCAAATAAGTTACAATATCTGCAGAAGCATAATTTTTTCTGAGTTCAAAACCCGAGGGGGAAAAGAAAGTAAGGATAACAATTGCTGCTGGCTCTCTTTTTTTGAGTAATTCTATTATTGGACGAGCTTGTTCGAATTCACCGACTGAAGCGCAGTGAAACCAATACTTTTTTTTGTCCTTTGGAAGGCTTTTAATTTTAGTTTCTAATGCTAGAAATAGATTTTTCCGGCCCTCAATCCAAAGTTTTGCTTTTTTATTGAAAAAGGATGCTAGAAAAATACCTTTAAAATAAAGGCTTGTAACTATGCGATATATCAGAATGGAGAAGCCCACTTATTAAATTAGTAAAACTTCAGCTCATCGCTGTCGGTATTTTCCGAATAAATAAAGAATGGAATGCAGAATCCCGCTCTGAATCCAAGCAAAATATCGTAGTGCATAGACTTGTCGGCAGTTCTGGTATCGAAATTCCAAAAACGACGATTATAGGTAAAAGCTTCTGTAAAATCCATGCCTATAAATAGATTGACCAATTTAGAACGGCTCATATAACGGTAACCGATGTACTGATTGAGTGCGAGGCCTGATGTAAGGCGGTCGTAGCCCTTTTTATAATCTTCGAAAAGTGGGGGCAATTCTTCGGGACGACCTAATAATCTGATACGGAACCAATGTTGTAAATAGCCGGCACCAAAGCGGAACTCAAGATTATGCACCCTGCTTTTTTTGCCTAATTGTACTAATTTGCCAACCTGACCAAGCACCATAAAACCTCTTTGTCCCAATTGGGTAAGGCCCATTCTTCCTGTTGTTTCAACAATATGGCCATTCGATTCACGCAAGGGTTTTAAAACGTCTGTTTTAACTAAATCCTGAAAAAGCCATTCTCCCCCGACGGAAAAAATCCAATTCTTAGGGCTTAGGTAGGCAATTCTAGCACCAATGTTATAATTGTAATAAAAATCTTTTTTCATCGTACCTTCTGGTTGTTGCATGCCATAGGCAAGATCAATCATAATAGCCGCAGGAGGCAGACTTGGCTTATTATTGGCAATTTCCTGCGCTGATGCTTGCAGGATTATTGATAGAAAAAAAAGAATAAATAGGCTTTTCATATGACTGTTTAAAATAACTAGTGCAAGATAGGCATTATTTTAAGGAATTTATAACTCACTGACGGTAAAATCCCAAAGATAAATTGTCAAAGAAAAAGGTGTTTGAACCTACATATTCACTGTCGTCCTCTTCATTTTTAGGTTTACAAGGATACTCGGCATAAAGCTCTATTTTTATTTTTCTGATATCTGGTGAAAGTGCAAAGCTTTGCTGAATACGCTGAAATTGATGCATGACAGAAAATCCACGTTCTATTGAATTGGGATCATTTACGTCTAAATCTTTAAATTCAGCGGGTATTTTTTTGTATTTCAGGGTGTCTGATTTGGAATTGTAATGAAAAAGCACTAATCTAAGTTCAGCAAAGCTACAATTTTCAGGTTGGTATGAATTTGAGGCAATTTCAGCGGAAAAAACTGCCATAACGGTATCTTCAGAAAGTACTTTTTTTAAATCTGCTAAATCAATTTCCTGGTATAGATTAACCTTATTTTTTGATGTTTCATTATTCACATGAATTCTAAAATAATTTTTTCCACAGTTTTTGGGCAGCCCAAGCATTGTAGTTCCTGAGTTCCACTCATGAGATGTAACGCCATACTCTGATGAAAAATCATTAGTTGCAACTTCATTGTTATCTGTTTTCCAAAATGATGGCAGATTATCAATATTAGCCTCAGCTCCTGGATTTTGAATCCGGTTTTGATTTCCTATCCAACTAATCTTTTCTTTTTGCTGGGCAAGTAAATTTGAATAAATCAAAATTAATGAAATGAATAATAGCGTTTTATTGTGTGCCATAGGATTATAATTTTAGTCTAAAATATATATTTATAATTTAAATTAGAGGCTGCACCAAGAAAATGGACAGCCTCTAATTTGAATTTGACAAAGTATAGAGAAATATCTGAATAATACAGAGCCTTCAATTATTTCTATTCTAGCTTAATTTTAATCTTTAATACAACGAACAGAGTTTCCGCTGCCTTTACTTTTTGGTTTGATAAAAAACTCGCCACCAAGATAAGTAACCCATGCGCACCATGCCATTTCCAGTACATTTTCTGAAGTTGTCCACCAATTTGCAGAATTTCCAATTGCACCCCATGCTCCCATAAAATCTCTATCTCCTGCAGGCAAACCATTAAATCCTACAGCATTGCTACCATCGCCGGAGTTTTGCAGAAGGTCTTCTGTTCTCCAGCCACTTTTACTTTTCAGTTTTTTGCCAACAAAGTCATATAAATAGTTGGATAATTTGCTGAACTCCGATTTTGAAGGAATATGCCAACCCTCAGGAGCTAAGCCTCTAGGGTCATTGACTGCGTACCAATTGTATAATTTTCCATATTTTGATCCATTAGATGAAATGTTATTGTGGTAACACCAGGCGGGTTGTTCACTTTTATTGGCAGCTTTCCATTCTTCCTTAGTTTTTGCTTCTGGAATAGCATCTCCATTTTTGAATTTGTCAACATTTAAATTTTCAGCCATCCAAATTTGGTCTCCAATTTTTACTTCTTTAATTTCTTGTGCATTAAGATTCAAGTTTCCAAGAAATACTAGACCGATGAAAAGTAATTTTTTAAGCATTAGATTTTGAATTGATATTATTTAAAATAATGGAATAATTTTCGAAAAAGACATTATTCAAAAAGTTTGCCAAATTTA
>JBILRK010000240.1:0-4487 GCA_044372705.1 Saprospira sp.
ATCTGATACAGGCAGAATCGCATATTGCTCGGGGGTTAGCCAAAGCGGAAACTTGCCGGCAGTATGTTCAATAAGCACCGAAATGAAACGCTCCATCGAACCAAAAGGTGCGCGGTGAATCATGACAGGACGATGTTTTTGATTATCAGCCCCAGTGTATTCCAATTGGAAACGCTCGGGAAGATTATAATCGACCTGAATAGTACCCAACTGCCATGAACGACCCAGCGCATCTTTTACCATAAAATCGAGTTTAGGTCCGTAGAATGCGGCTTCACCCAATTCGGTAACTGTTTCGAGACCAACTTCCTGAGTAGCTTCGATAATGGCTGATTCAGCGGCATTCCAATTTTCATCGGAACCGATATATTTTGATGGATTATTGGGATCGCGCAATGAAATTTGAGCAGTAAAGTTATCAAAACCCATTTTCTTGAACACCAGCATGGTCAAATCCAAGACATTTAAAAATTCAGTCTTTATCTGTTCCGGAGTACAGAAAAGGTGGGCATCGTCTTGCGTAAAACAACGTACTCGAGAAAGTCCGTGCAACTCGCCATGTTGCTCATAGCGATAAACGGTTCCAAACTCTGCAATTCTCAAAGGCAATTCCTTGTATGAGTGCGGCTTATTGGCAAAAATTTCGCAGTGATGCGGGCAGTTCATAGGTTTGAGCATAAACTCCTCTCCTTCTCTTGGCGTGCCTATGGGTTGAAAACTGTCTTTACCGTACTTCTCGTAATGACCCGAAGTAATATAGAGATTTTTATGTCCAATATGAGGTGTCATTACCAACTGATAGCCTCTTTTGATCTGTTCTTTGGTTAGAAAATCTTGTAGTCTGTTGCGTAGAGCAGTGCCTTTGGGCAACCAAATGGGAAGACCCATTCCAACTTTCTCTGAAAACATAAACAGTTCCAATTCTGCGCCTAATTTACGATGATCTCGTTTTTTGGCTTCCTCCAGCATGTGCAGATAATCAGTCAGTTCTTTTGCTTTTGGGAAGGTGATGCCATAAATACGGGTCATAGTCTGACGGGTTTCATCGCCGCGCCAGTAACAACCTGCTACATTGAGTAGTTTCACCGCTTTGATCAAACCTGTATTTGGAATATGCGGACCACGACAAAGGTCGGTAAAATTGCCTTGTTCGTAAAAGGTGATAGTTCCGTCTTCGAGGTCATTCAACAACTCAAGTTTGTATTCATCGCCTTTAGCAGAAAAATATTCAATAGCTTCGGCTTTGCTAACTTCCTTGCGGATATAATCATTTTTTTGACGGGCAAGGTCAAGCATTTTATTTTCAATGGCTTCCAAATCTCCAAGGCTCAGTGTTTTTCCGCCACCCAAATCAACGTCGTAATAAAAGCCGTTTTCGATGGGAGGTCCAATACCAAATTTAATGCCCGGATAAAGTACTTCGAGGGCTTCAGCAAGCAGGTGCGCACTTGAATGCCAGAAAGCGTATTTGCCACCTTTATCGTTAAAAGTGAGCAATTTAATAGAAGCATCAGAAGAAATTTTTCGGCTTGCGTCCCAAATTTCCCCATTCACTTCGGCAGCGACTACGTTTCTTGCCAATCCTTCGCTAATAGACATGGCAATGTCGAAACCGCTGACTCCCGATTCATACTTACGAACGCTGCCATCGGGAAGAGTAATGTTAATCATGATTTTGTGTTTGTTTTAAATTTTTTAAAATAAGATGCTTTTAAAAGCAACACAAAAATAGCATTGTTATTAGTAAAAAATAATAGTTCACCTAAATGCTGGGAATATTTTTGGTTAAAGATTTTATGATACCATTATATTATCAGCATTATTTTAATTGCTTACCCTTCATCGCTTCTGATATTGTATAATCCATTGCCCTTTCTGCAAGTGGTCGGGCAAATTCATTTAGCTCATCCATATATTTTTGAATAAGATCTTTATCCTCCCCTTCTACTGCACTTTCCAGTTTTTTGGAATAAGCAAGAACTGCCTCTGATTCATCTTTGCTAAAAATGGAAATATTCTGTTGAAGGAATTTATCGGTTGCCTGTAAGACCCATTTAGCCTCAGTTCTCGACTCGATTAAAGCTTTTAATTTCATATCGGCCTGAGCATTTTTAATAGAATCCAAGAGCATTGTGGCCATATCTTCTTCTGAAATTCCATAAGGTGAACGCATTTCGACGGTCTGTTCCACGCCCGAGCGAAGTTCTTTTGCACGAACTTTAAGAATTCCGTCGGCATTAAGCAGAAAGTGGATTTCTATTTTTGGAAGTCCCGCAGGCATAGGTGGAATTCCCATGAGCACAAATTCCCCAAGTTTACGGTTATCTTTAACTAAATCTCGCTCACCCTGATAGGCCGCAACTTTTAGTTTTACCTGCCCGTCGACTGAGGTTGTATATTGACGTCCTGCTTTAACAGGGATTTTTGAATTCCTGGGGATGATAACGTCCATCAATCCGCCTACAGTTTCAATTCCAAGCGAAAGTGGAGTTACATCCAATAGCAGAATATCTTTATTCTTACCTGCGAGTATATCTGCTTGTATGGCTGCACCAAGTGCAACTACTTCATCGGGATTAATACTGTCATCAACCGCCTTTCCAAAATATTCACTAACTGTTTGTTTTACCAAAGGAACACGGGTTGAACCGCCCACCATCACTACCTCATCAATATCATCAATTGTGATTCTTGCATCACGAACGGCGGCTTTACAGGAATCTATAGTTTTTTGAACAAGAGGATTTATAAGGGTATCGAATTCTGAACGATTTAACTTAAGCGTAAAATTATCCAGCTTATCATTAAACTGTTCCAAAGTTGACAATGCTCTTTTTGCAGCTTCAGCTTTTAATCTCAACTCTTGAGCAAGTCCCGGGTTTTGATTCAAATATTCGGCAGAAATAACATTTTGACTAATCCAATAATCCATAATCATTCTATCGAAATCATCCCCACCCAAAAAAGTATCGCCATTGGTTGAAAGTACCTCAAAAATACCATTGTCAATTTTCAGGATAGAAACATCAAAGGTTCCGCCGCCCAAGTCGTACACTGCAATTGTCTTTACAACATCCTTGTCGAGCCCGATTCCATAGGCCAAACTTGCCGCAGTAGGTTCATTCACAATACGTAGCACATCTAGTCCGGCAATCTTGCCTGCATCGCGAGTCGCCTGACGTTGGGCATCGTTGAAATAAGCCGGAACGGTAATTACCGCCTTAGTGATTTCTTGTCCCAAAGCCTCTTCTGCCCTATTTTTGAGTTCAGTCAAAATTTTGGAAGAAAGCTCAATTGGCGTATAAAAACGATCTCCAATTCTAATTTTTACGAGACTTTCATCTGATTCATTATCAATAATTTTATAACTGAAAAAACCCTGGTATTCTCTGAGGTCATTGTAGGATTTGCCCATGAGTCTCTTGACCGAAAAAATAGTATTTTGAGGTTCTACAGTAAGTTTTGATTTCGCAGTTTCACCCACTATAGTCTGTTCACCCGAAAACCAGATTACGGATGGGACCAATGAATTTTTTCCAGATTTATCTTTAATGGCCTCTGCTTTTCCATCTGTATTAATGAATGCCACCAAGGAATTGGTTGTCCCTAAATCTATTCCAACGATTACTTCACCTTTTGTTTTTTCCTTTTCTACTGTTCCTTTTTGTAGATTGATGGATATTTTAGCCATAGTTTATACGCTGCTTATCTGCTGTCTTTAAATCTTAAATTAGAAACAAACAAAATTCTTTTTCATAATGTTTGCGCTGCAAAGATAGTCAAACAATCTAATTTAGACTAGATATAATAATTCAAGGCTAAGTAAAAATGTTAAAATTGTTTCCTTACACACCATTTTTAATTTAAATGCATCTTGTATTGAAACGCTTAAAACAACTTATATGAAATTACTGATTTTTTGCACCTTAATTAGCCTCTGTACAGTTACATTGAAGGCACAAACCAAATATATTGCCTATAAAAGCCATGCAGGCGATATGGATTATTTTATGTCAGATGAACAGCCAGAGGATGATTTTGGTCTTCCACCGGCACAAATGACTAAAATAAAGAAAATCAACGACAGCACTGTTGTTGAATATGCAAAAGAATGGGGAAGCAATTACACATACACTGATACCGTTGTGAATCATATTTATTGTAGTAATCCAAATATAAGTGTTGACAGTCTTAAAAAAATATATCCAGATGATATTGAATTTGAAGGATTTGAGCTAAAGCCCAAAGAGATGCCGATCAAAAAAGAAAAAAGCGAAAAGAAAAATACAAATTTGAACGAGAAAAAAGAGCAGATTAGAGCAGAAATACCTTCTCCTTTTTCAAATAATAACAATGATGGAAATGCCCCTCTATTTATTCTGATGGCTATTGCATACTGCTTGATTATTTTTATTGCAGGGAGTCAGTTATTTAGAAAAAAGTCACTTACTGCATAAATAAATTACTGCTGTGTATTTAAAGTTTTC
>JBILRK010000413.1:0-3150 GCA_044372705.1 Saprospira sp.
CAGCCATTGCTTCCTGATTTTCCAGCTTTAATTGCCCCCTTTTTTGAACTAGTTTCAAAATGGGTTGCTACAAATTTGTTGGGTTGGTCTCCGCTTTTGAATTACAGACTTGAGTCTGATTCTGCAGGGCTATATCTACACAGTGGAATTTTACTTTTTATTTCATCTAGCCTGGCATTTGCATGGCATTTATTGGAGAAAAATGACAACAGAAAAGTCATTTACAATAAGGTTTTAATAGAAATTTCTTCATTTTACCTTTCAATGCACCTGTTTTCATACGGTTTTAGTAAGCTATTCAAAGCACAGTTTTTCTTTCCAGAACCTAATACACTATTTACACCACTTGCCTACCTCGACAGGGACATCCTTTTCTGGTCGGCAATGGGGACGTCCCATACTTATTCTGTTTTCAGTGGCATTATTGAATTAGTTCCTGCACTACTGCTTATATTTCCAAGGACTAGAACATTGGGTGCTTTAATTGCATTTGGGGTTATGGTGAATGTCTTCATGCTGAACATGGGATTTGATATATCGGTTAAGCTTTTTTCTGCTTTTTTAATTTTTCTTTGTTTGAATGTTTTAAGTGCGGAGTTTAGGAATTTATACTTGTTTTTTTTATCAGACCTTCCTATTAAAAGAAATCTAATTGGTATCTCCCGGAAAAATATTATTTATAGGAGCATAATTGGTCTTTTCCTAATTATTAATGGAATGTTTCCATTTTTATTGGCTGGAAATTTTAATGATGACCTTGCACCAAGACCAGATTTAAACGGAGCTTATGAAATAAATCAGTTTGTCCTTAATGGAGATAGTTTGGCCCCGATGATCAATGACAAATTCAGATGGAAAAGAATTTTTGTTCATCGAAGAGGATATTTTATCATTCAGAACATGCAGGACAAAATGACCGATTACAAACTAAAAATCGATGAAACCAATAACATACTTGAAATTACAGACTACAGAAATTTTGACTTAAAATACAGCTTTAATATCATTAGAAATGGAGATAGTATGAGCTTGAAGGGCAATTTTATCGGAAAGGATATTTATTTGAAGGCCGTAAGAATAGATTTAAAAAAATTACCCATCTCCAATAATAATTTTCATTGGATGCTTAATTGACAAAGGCCTGATTTGTTAACAAAAAATCCCTATTCCAAAATAACAAAACTTGTTCTTCTGTTTTCCTGATGCTGATCTTCGGTACAAGTAGTACAGGGGCATTGTGCAGCCGGCGTTGTTTCTCCAAAACCTTTAGCCTGAAGTCTTGTCTGTAAAATTCCTTTCGCAACCAGGTATTGCATAGTTGATTCTGCTCTGCGTTGAGACAGCAACATATTATCCCTGTCCGATCCCCTACAGTCTGTATGTGAGGTCATAAGTATATTTAACTCGGGATTTTGCTTAAGCAAAGTCACTAAACGATCTAGTTCTAGAGCTGCATCGGGCCTGATATCCCATTTATTATAATCAAATTTTACGTCTTTCAGGACAATTTCTTTCCCTCTAAAAATCGGCGTGAGATAAACTTCTTTTTTGATAAGCTGAATAGGGTTCGCCTCATTCAAAACAATATCAGTGGTATTAATAGTATCGTTTGAACTTAGATAACCTTCTTTAGTACTTTGCAAATAATAAATTTTACCTGCTTTTAAAACAGTTGTAAAAGAACCGTCAACATCAGAACCTAAAGACCAGGCTGTATCGGCAGAATTAAATCGTACTGTGGCCCCCATTAAATTTTTATAACCAGTAACCTCAGAGTTTGGATTTCCGGGCTGTGCGAGAATTTTTTCTTTGGCAATGCCTTCAAAATCGAGACGAAAAACAATTTTTGGCGTATCAACAAGCACAGGTATTTCAATTTTCTTCGGAATTTTCTTCACATATCTATAAATATCATCGCTGCCTTTGCCTCCTTTTCTATTGGAACATATAAAACCAATTTGTTGAATAGAGTCTGCCATTCTAGCAAATGGATCAGTAACAAGACCAAAATCATCTCCTCCAGAATTCAAAGGAGCTTTTAGATTCATTGGATCTTTCCATCGCTCATACACTTTTGGTGCTTTAAAAACATCGAGTCCGCCCATTCCAGGGTGACCATCGGATGAAAAATAAAGGGTATCCAAATCAAGAAAAGGAAAAACTTCATTGCCTTTGGTATTAATAGCTGCACCGAGATTTCTGGCTTCGGACCAACGCAATTCGCTTGGCACCCAAAGACTGATATATAAGTCATAACCACCAAAGCCCGCTCTGTCATTTGATGCAAAAATCAACCATTTGCCTTCGGAATCGATGCTGGGATGCATGTAATTAAAATTATCAGGACCCAGTCTTAGTGCTTTAGGCTCTGTCCATACATCTCCCTTTTTCTCTGAGTACATGATTTTGCAAAAATCAATTTCTTTCTGGCTTTCAGAGCCGCATTGAGTAAAAAACATTTTTGTTCCATCCTTGCTATAAATCAAATTACCCTGATGGTATTTAGGATTGATATTTGGCGCAATGTATCTTTTTACGCTATCTGTTAGACGGTCCCAGCTGTACAAATCAAAAAACTTTTGACCTGTCCATTTATATTTATCCTTCCCTTCGCTTTCACTTCGGTCAGAAGAAAAAATCAGCTGATCTTTGCTAATAACTACTGGTGAAAAGTCTGTTGCACCGTTATTAATGGAAAGCATCTCAAGTGAATACTCATTATCCTTAGCCTCAGAAGCCCATTGTTTGGCAGATCGGCAAGCAACAATCTGCTCCATGTACTTATTGGCATTTCCCGCATCCCTTCCTGCAGTACGATAAGCTGTAATAGCTTCCTCATATTTTTCAGCCTGCTGTAGCATTTGCGCCTGTTTCAAAGGAGCATCTGCACTATATCGCTCAGCTGTTGCTTTTTCAAACCATTGAGCTGCTTTATCATATTGATTGGTTCGACGATATGATTCTGCTATCTGATAAGCCTTCAACCCTTTTTCCTGTGGTGTTTTGGCTTTCTTATATTCTTTAGAAAGCATTGGGATTGCCACCGAGAATTGCTTCCGATCATAAGCGGTCTGCCCGTCTTTAATCTTTTCTGTATAAGTACAGGAGCAGATTATTGAAATAATAATAATCGATAAAATATATCTCATC
>JBILRK010000041.1:0-8965 GCA_044372705.1 Saprospira sp.
ATGGTCTATCATTTATTACCTAGGCGATATCGAAGCTGATTTTTTCAGAAATCCCTCGGTTTCTCTGCCGGTTATTTTGGCAGCAATTTTTATTTTGGTAGTCATGGGTGCATTGGCTGGACTGATTCCTGCAATGAGGGCCGCCAGAATAGAGCCTGTGGTTGCCATGCGTAGTTAATTATAAATATTAGGCAAATCTGCGGAACGAAAATTATTGCATTTCCAAATCAGCAGTTCAACATAACTATTTTTACCCACACTCAAAAGCTTGCTTTCGATTTAAAAATCGTTCATCCGGGCAGTCATATTCCAGCGCATTCCCAGCGAAAAAATCAAACTGTTGTTATCGAGCGCATCCAAAGCAGCATCTTGTTTTCTGTAAATCGCGTTCAAATCGACAAAAAAGTTGTGGAAAACCATATATGAGGCAGTAAACTGACCCATCAGCAGATTTGTTTTAACGCCTTGTGCAGTCACATTTCCAAACTCGCGCTCATATGTGGTGTATGGCTGATGAATATTTCCGCCCCAATTACTACCTAAGGTATCCAATCCATAAGTAGCAAGGTTAAGTTGCCCTCTGAAATGCAATCCTTTGATTGGCTGATAGCGGACAATGCCGATAAATTCTCTGAAATTTGCGCCCATTGGGTGCGCGAGTGGTTGATTATAGTGGGTATAATTGGCCGTGCTGTCGCGGAAAGAGTAGGTGTATGGACGAACCGTATTAAATTCGAGCTGCAGGTCCAAGCCTTTGAGACCTGCTACATCGATATATTTCAAACCTGCTTGTATGCCTTGTTTATTGGCCCACCAACCTGCTTCGGGATCTCCTTTTCGCGCAAATACTTTGGAGAAAACAAATTCATCGAGCAGTACCTGTCCATACAAGGAGAAACGATTTAAGAAATCCCAACGCCAGTTCATACCCATGATAACATTATCGGGGCTGCCTAGCATCTGCTCTACTGTTCTGTAAAGGATGAGTGGATTGAGGTATTGAACTTCGAAGGCATTTTCACGGGCAAAAATGACCGATTCAAAAAGACCAATGTTTAGATTTTTAAGCACATTCACACTCAGATAATGAGTAGCCATGTATTTTTTCTTGAATACATCATTGGCGATATTTGCATGATCCTGCGTGAGTTCGGCAAAAATATTCTGATAATTGATTTTCCAGATTCGGGTATTCAATTTAAGATAAAAATAGTTGTTTGAAAAGTCGGAAAGCAGCAACGATCTGTGACCGTCACCTATAAAATGTCTTCCATGCCCAAACTGAATTCCTATAAATTTTGTGGCATTGATGCCAATATATCCCTGCGACATTAGGTAATCAAAACCATCGTTAGGATCTTGCGTGAATCGACTATCATACACCTTATAAAACCCCGCTCCTGGTACAGCAGAATAGGTATTGGCCCAATTGGCAAGGTAGCTGGGGAAACTGGCCTGGGACTCAATAATATCAGTATAAAAATAAACTTTTTCGTCGATATTGCCTCTTAACTGCAATCCGCGTCTATTGAGCATAACAAGATGATTTTCATTATTATACCTTTCCACGCCACCCATTACATCGAGCATTGGATTGATACTGAGGTAGAAATTCGGCACGCGGACTTCATAAAAATGTGCTGGGCTTCTGTACAGGTATTTCAACAAAGGCCTAGGGCTACGAATGGTACTATCTTCGTCATTATTATCGTTGAAAAGATAACTGCTGTCGCGGCCTATACTACGACCTTTCGTTTGCAAATAGCCCAAATAAGACCTTACATCGCGACGATTATAAGCCCGTGTTGAAGGCGAAAGCTTAGAAAAATCGCTATTTTTTACAAAAAGCCTGTCGAGGGCATAATGATTCAAATCTCCAATATTTGCGACTGCACTGTTTTGTGCAATCGCAAAATTTATGCTTAAGCAAAATATCGTAAGCGAAAAAATGATTTTATTCATTCCGAGTTTATTTAGCTTCTTCTTTTTTTATTTCTGCCTTTTTGGGAGCAAGACTGAAATTTTCGAAAGCAAAAATTTCAATTTCGTCCTGTTTATCATCATCGTATTGAACCGATATAGAGTCTCCTTCAACTGTTAGCGGAAGTTTCTTCGAAATATTGGAACTACCGACAAAAATCTTTTCAGCGCCATTTATAAGTATAAAATAGTAAGAATTTCCACCAGAGACATCTTCGCTAATTCGCATTACTTTTCCGGTCTGTATCTTTGTTTTATCGGCCTTGTGTGTGATATTATTTTTGTTTCCGGAGTTGTTATAAGCTGCTTTGTATGCACGAACTGCATCTTTAAGATTATCGCCTACTCCTACTATAGAATAATCCTGAACGGAAACCAAGGCTACCATTTTGATAAGCCCAGCCTGATCTTTCATCGACATGACATAAGTTGCAACCCCATCGATATTGTACATGATGGGAAAAGAACTGACATAGCCCTTTTCCTGCACTTTTCCCTGAGCAGATTGCATGGCAGCAGTTTCGGTAGCACCAGGTTGACGATAAAGCGTTGCCTCCTTTGTTCTAGTGTCTATAAGCATAAAACCAATGGTACTTTCGTCGCCGCCCACCGAAGAAATTCCTGTGTACCAATAGGATCTGTTATCATTGCCATAAACTAGTGACATACCTTCGGTAGGCATTAGTTTATCTCGGTTAGAGAAGTTCCAATATCCATGAACATATTCACCCCAGGAAATAATTTGATTAAAGACAAAATCCTTTGGCTGTATGCGGTCAACCCACGCGGGCGCATTATCTTTGGTATATTTTTTAACTTCTCCGCTCGAAGCGTCCACTACTGCAATGGCATAGGCATTATTTCCACTGAACCCAACTTCATGTCTAAAAATGGAAACTACCCAGTATGGATGTCCTTCATCATCAATTTCGAAGGTATAATCGGTCAAGCCTTCGCTATAAAATCCATTGACATAAAGGTGACGGGGCAGATAATCGCCAAACCAGCCACCCATTTGATATTTGATTTGCACTGGTTTGCCTTTTACCTCTCTTACCAATTTAACATCTCGCTCATTGGTTGCCGAAACCATAATATAGCCATGTGTTCCTTTGCTATTATTCATCCATTTGAAAAATCCTGAGTGCTCCAGTGGTGCGACCCAATAGAGTTGATCTCTCACCTTTTGAATTTGAAATTCGCCAATATAAACCTGGCTCCCAAGAGCAGGTTCCTCACCTAAGACCTTATCGCCAAGTCTGCTTGCAACATCTTTATCTACAATTCTAATTTTATCGGGCGATACAGGAGAAACATCTGTAGAGAAATTTTTACCGTCTTTTACCTCACCGAGCAATTTGTGGAATTTTTCGGCTCTGAACATAGGCATACCGGCAATTAACATTATAGCTATGTAGAGCATTGAAAGTATGGCCGCCGAGCTTGCAGCAACAAAGAGCCCCGACTTTACAGATTTTACAAACTGTATCTCCAAAGTGGCTATTATTATTGAAATAAAGAAAATTTCGAGCGGCAGGCCAATGAACCATGGACTCAAAACTGGTAGCATAAAATAGATGTACAGCGGCGCTACCACAAGTATCAGCAGCGCATATATTATGATTTTAGCTTTTTTAATTAGTGTAAGTGCCTGACTCATATATAGGTTTTTTTTGGTTACAAATTAGTTGTCTGTAGCAGCTCCGCCGCCCGAAAAATCATCATCTTCCTCCTCTTCATCATCAAACCATTCGTCGTCGAGGACAATTATTTCAACATCGTCGTCGTCATCATCGTCTTCGTCATCATCATCGTCTTCTGATTCATCATTTTGATCATTTTCAACATAGTCTGAAATTTTTCTTAATTGCTTCAATGCACCCTCGTGATTGGGCTCCTGCTCAACAACACGCTCTAAATAGGTATATGCCGAATCGAAATCATTCAGATATTCTATCATAAAGGTAGCATAAGCTGTTAAAATTTCCACCTCATTGGGTTGCAATTTCAGGTACTCAATATAAGATTTTTCAACTGCTCCCAAGTCCTGAAAATGTTTTAGTATAAAAGGAGCATAGTATTCCAATAAGGATTTTTGTTGCGGATTTGCTTTTAATGATTTCTCATAAAAAATCCTGGCCTTGTTAAATTCTTGAAAATGCTGTGCATAAATATCCCCCAAACTTTTGAGTAGCAGTGCTGAATCTTCATGAATTTTATGATCTATTCCTTTTTTAAAGGTTTCAACTGCCTCCTCATATTTTTGGTCGTTTTTCCAAAGAAGCATTCCCAATAGATTGAGCGCCTCTTCATGATATTCGTTTATACTCAAGGCAATTTCGAGATACTGCTTTGTCTGTGGGATATCATTAAGTTTGTAGGCTGTTTCGGCCATTTTTACATATGGTTCAACCGAGTAAGGATCTTGCTCTGAGGCTTTAGAAAAATGAAGCAGTGCCTCTCCATATCTACCCAAAACTGAGTTTTTAATAGTACCTGCCTGCATTTGAGCAAAACTGTTGTTTGGATTGGCAGCTATAGCCTTTTCGTAAAAATCCAACGCTTTTTCAAGCTCCCCCCTTCGTTCTTCCATTCGACCCAAGGCAAAAAGCGCTTCATCATTGTAGCTATCATATTTTGCAATAAGCTCAAAGAAAAACTTAGCTTTTTCTTCCAAATTAAAAATCAGCAGCAACTTGCGGCCTGTATCGAGCAGTATTTCGCTGTATAAAGGGTTTGTAGCAAGTAGTTTTTCATAACTGGGCGAAACCTTTCGAAATGTTTCAAAATTCGACTCCTGAATATCCACTGCCTGAGTGTTGGTCCAGGGTAAATCCCTGTTTACACTTCTGAAAATTTCAAATTCTTTTGTAATTTTTTTCTCTGATTCCCCATCTAAAGTACTGACAAGCAATTTTTTTGCAGCATCACGTATGCTTTCTTCCGGATTTATTTGCCACAGAATTATCAAGGCTGAGCCAACATTGTCTGTGAAATCACTACTAATAGCCGATAGGGCAGATTTTGCTGTTTCGCTTTCAACAGACAGTAAGTTCTGAATGATTATTTTTTCCTCCTCGCTCAAATTCATGGTATATCAAATCGGGTTTTTGCAAAAATAGCTGATTGTGAACAAAAAATCAAATAAAAAACAAATAGCCGATCAGTTTAAACTATGCTTAGCAAAACATTATCAATTTGAAGCTTTTAATAATAAAAAGCTGATGCTGTTCTCTATATCATACATTTTTTTTAACTTCGCAAGACTGCTTTGACTATGAGCAGTTAAAAAACTATAAACCTATAAAATTACAATCATAAAATGGCTAAAAAAGGAAAAGATCAGGCACCACTGCAATGGGCCGAAATGAAGGCCGAGAATTCATGGACTATGTTCAAGGTCATTGCTGAATTTGTAGATGGCTACGAAAGAATGAATCAGATTGGACCCTGTGTTTCAATTTTCGGTTCGGCAAGGACAAAACCCGACCACAAATACTACCAAACAGCTGTGGATATAGCAAGACATTGTGTTGAAGAAGGATATGGCGTAATCACAGGCGGTGGTCCCGGCATTATGGAGGCTGCCAACAAAGGAGCCTCTGAAGCTGGCGGAGCCTCTGTCGGGCTCAATATAGAGTTGCCCTTCGAACAGGGACATAATCCCTATATTGACCACGACAAAGTGTTCAACTTTAAGTACTTTTTTATTCGCAAGGTGATGTTTGTTAAATATGCTCAGGCGCTGGTGGTTTTGCCCGGTGGCTTTGGAACTATGGACGAACTTTTTGAGGTATTGACCCTAAAGCAAACCAATAAAATGACCTCTATTCCAATTATTTTGGTTGGCTCTGAATTTTGGACTGGACTAAAAAGCTGGATCAAAGATGTTATGCTAGGTGAATTCCAAAACATAAGTGCTGCCGATCTCGACCTAATGCCAATCACCGATGATCCCAAGGAGGTTGTGCGCATCATCAACGATTTTTATGCACATGAGGCATTAAAACCAAAGTTAGATTTAGGATAATTATTTTGAAATAATTAGATCTTTAAAGGAGTAGGTTCAGAATAGAATCTACTCCTTTTTTTGTAGTTCTTTAATTCCATAAACCTCTGTATATTTTCGAATATTTCATTAGGTAAAACACTTAATTTATTGGTTTTATGCAAATATTAGTGCATCTTTTTGTAAAATAAAATGCTCATAATCTGTAAAATGAAATGTTCATAATTTGTAAAATATAATTCTTACAATCTGTAAAATGAAACATTCACAATTTGTAAAATAAAATGCTCATAATTTGTAAAATGAAATTGTATCTTTGCGGTAAATAAATACTTTTGTCATGCAAAGAAAACAGCCATACAGCCCACGTATATCAGATGCGGAGCTTGAGCGAAAGCTCAATGCTTCGGGAGCCTTATTGATTCGAGGAATGAAAGCCTGTGGTAAAACTGCATCTGCTAAACAATTTGCCAACAGTGTTGTCGCCTTCGATCAGGATGAACAGGTACCCTTGTTCATGGAAACTGCACCCAAAAGGTTGTTATTGGGTGAAACTCCAAGGCTTATTGACGAGTGGCAGGAATATCCAAAAATTTGGAACTATGTAAGGCATGAGGTGGACGATCGAAACCTAAGTGCACAGTTTATTCTGACTGGGTCGGCCAATCCGGAGGAAAGTATAAAAATGCACTCCGGTGCCGGAAGATTTACCATTATGGATATGCGCACCATGAGCTGGCAGGAAATGGGCTATTCCTCAGGTAAAATTCGCCTGAGCGACCTATTCGAATCCAAAAGAATCGACATTTACGACGAGGTAAGTGATTTGGAACTGATTGTAGAAAGAATTATCAAAGGTGGTTTTCCTTCTTTAATGAACAAAAGTCTTCGACAGTCGGCAGAAATCAACCGTGCCTACATCGATCTCTTGGCCGAAGTAGATATGAGCAGGGTCTCTGAGGTAAAGCGGAATCCGGATAAGGTAAGAAAACTGTTGCGTTCTCTTGCCAGAAATTCGGCCACTATGGTAGATGTTACTTCTTTGGAAGCAGATATCAAGGACCGAGATAAGACCGAGATCTCCCGCCCTACTATCTATGACTATCTGGAAACTCTGGAAAGACTGATGATTGTTGAAAATCAACCGGTTTGGAATACTCATATCCGTTCCTCTGCTATGCTGCGAAAATCTCCAAAACGACATTTTTCGGATGTTGCTTTGGCCGTTGCCGCACTTGGAATAAGTAAGGAATCGCTTTTGAATGATGTTAAATTTACCGGATTTTTATTCGAGTCGCTTGCTGTACATAACCTTAGGGTTTATGCACAGGCCAACGATGCCAAGGTTTACCACTATTATGATTCAAGTGGTCTTGAAGTGGATGCGATTGTTCAGAAATACGATGGCGAATGGTCCGCATTTGAGATAAAATTGGGTATCGGTCAGATTGATGATGCTGCAAAAAACCTATTAAAATTTGCAGCTAATTTGGACGACAAATATGTAAACCCTGCAAAATCTCTGAACATAATTACCGGAACTGGTATTAGTTATACCCGAGCCGATGGTGTTAATGTGATATCACTCGCGTCACTGGGTTATTAATTTGACAGGTAAAAGATTCATAATTTGTAAAACGAAATGCTCATAATTTGTAAAATGAAATGTTCATAATTTGTAAAATAAAATGTTCATAATCTGTAAAATATAATGCTCATAATTTGTAAAATGAATTATACAATATAATCATTATAAATATGTTATAACAAATATAATTATGCTAAAAATATTGTCTTTTTTAGCATAATTTTTTATCGTTTTTTCGGCATATTCACAAAGTATTTCAGGTACATTTTCGCAACTGCCCATGGCAAAACTGCGACAGCATGACGTAGTTTTGAATCACTGTCATTAAACGGCCATAAAAAACGCTTCACATCCAACAAACTTCAGGGAGAAAGACCTAAGTCGGGAAGCCGCTTTTAAGCTATCTAGTTTATCGCCTTCGAAATTTTACTATAAAATTCAAGCCCCTCATAAATCAGCTCCCTCGGCACCTGAGCATCAAATACTGCATCGCCAATGCCATTTAAAAGGCTGAAACTAACTCCTCCCCTATTTTTTTTGTCATTCATGAGCAGAGACTCAAATTTTTCGACATTAAAAAAGTCTAAGGGACGGTAGGGATATTGACTAGTCATTAAATAAGTAATTTCCTTCAATTCAGCCTCAGAGAGTGAAAGTAATTTATTTGAATAATAGGCTTCGCAAATCATACCTATAGCTACTGCCTCGCCATGCAGTAAAGGATGCGCTGTTTCGAGGCTGAGGCTTTCCAGGGCATGTCCAATGCTATGTCCAAAATTAAGTATTTTACGCAAGCCATTTTCCTGAGGATCTTTCTCCACAATTGAGGTCTTGAGCGCTGTTGATTTTTTTATAATGCGCTGCCAGTCTATATTTTCATCACTTAGCTTGTCAATTTTTTTGATTTCCTCCCAGTAATTTTTATCGGAAATAAGGGCATGTTTTATAATTTCGGCAAAGCCGCTGCGGAGCTCTCTGAAAGGCAGGGTTTTTAAAAAACCATCGTAAATACAAGTCGCTATAGGATTTTGAAAGGCTCCTATCGAATTTTTTACATGGCCGAAATCAATCCCCAATTTGCCACCAACAGAGGCATCTACCATTGACAACAAGGTAGTTGGAATTTGTACAAAATCGATTCCACGCTTATAAGTTGCTGCACAAAAACCACCCATGTCGCCAATAACACCACCACCTAAGTTGATGAGCAGCGCATTTCTATCAGCTACATTGTCAAGAAGAAACTGCCAAATCTTTGTACAAGTTTCAATGTTTTTGAACTGCTCGCCTGCGGAAATCAGTATTTTTTTGAAAGGAAGTTCAAGGACCTCTTCCAATATTGGTCGGCAGTGCAAATCGGTATTTTCATCCAGCAATATAAAATAACT
>JBILRK010000042.1:0-8826 GCA_044372705.1 Saprospira sp.
TTCAACACTTACTCCTATCAGCTATCCAGGTGGAGTTTGGTTTCAACTTAGTAGTGCGGGCCTGAATTCTGCTCAGTTCAGAAATTATAGAATCAGTTTTAGTTACAGTAATTGTAGCCCTGACAGTATTAGGGTTTTAGCAGGTTGGAACTGTACCTCTTTTCCCTCAAATCCAAACAGCTACTCCTGCCAGCAGGAACAGATTTTTTTACGTTACAACCCTGCTGCTTCAGAGCTTGGCATAAATAGCGTCTCTGTTCCCGTTGGAACAGTAAACTTATGCAATCCGGGATTTTATGAATACGTTGTAAATTCTGTTCAGGCAGGTAATATGTACAACAACCGTTTAATTATTCAAGCATCTAATGGTTTATTTCCTGTTTATTTGCAGGCAGAATATCCAAGAGGATCGGGTAATTGGCAAACACTTAGCGCTATTCAAACAGGTAATAGCTACACTTATAATCTCAGTAGTCATAGTGCTTACCCTTTGACAAGTGGTATATTGGGCACGCTTAGTGCAGCCGGTAACAGTTCGTTGAGGCAAATCGGTATTCGATTCGAAATGCAGACTGACTGTAATTTTACTACAAACAGCTCATTTAATGTATTTGCAACTGCAAACAGCTCCTGCGGCGCTTTATCAATCGGCAGCAATGTTCCTTTTACGTCGCCAAATATCAGAATTACTGATATAGAACCCGAATACTATACCGACCACCTTATCAATGCAGCTAATGCTACAAACTGTGCAAATAGAAGCATTGATTTTATGACAACTATCGTTGGCGGTGTCACTGGATCAACTGCAAGCATTGAAATTGTTTTGAATAATGGTTTGAGATTTGTCAGCGGCAGCTTAATCTGCAACTCGGCCTCCTGCGTCTCACTAAGTTCTGTTACTGTCAATGCAAGCGGCCAGCAGATAATCAGGTTGCTGATACCGTCGGGATTACCCAATGCAACAAGATTGAGATATAGTTTCGATGTATCTGATATAGCGGTGCCTGCCTGTGGTTTAAGTCAGATAACTGTTCAGGGTTTCGATATTAACGGGCCTGTTTCCTGTGTCACGGAACCATCAGGGCAGTGTAATACAGTTCAATATTCTACAGGGTTTATTAGTCAAAATATTTTGACAGATAGACCTATTGCAGACCTCAGACTATCAAGTCCTGTAGTGCTCTCGGGCAGTAATTATTTAGTAAACTTTGAAGTAGAAAACAATGGTACACAAGCAACCAATAATCCGCTTAGAGTTGATTTTTACTGTATCGATAATCTGGGCAATATAACTGGCAATCCAATACAAACTTCAATTATCAACAGCCCGATAGCTCCAGGAGCAACATTGACACGAAATGTTCAAATCAATGCATTCAATTGCAATTTCGTTGGCTTCGCAGGAGTTCTCAGCAATGTGTCAAATTGTGTTTGTGACTCAGTTGGTTTCAGAGAGTTTACACAGTTATTACCTGTAGTGCTTATTTCTTTCGATGCAAGCAGTCAAATCAATAGGACCGTTTTACTTGAATGGACTACCGCATCTGAAACTAATAATGATTTTTTCAGCATTGAACGCAGTGGTGATGGGGTTCAATGGCAAAAGGTATTAGATGTTAAAGCTGCAGATGAATCCGCCGGGGTAGAACTTAATTACAGTGCAATAGACTACAATCCCATTGGCGGAATTTCCTATTACCGTTTGAAACAAACCGATAAGGATGGAAGTTTCAGTTATTCCCCCATAAGGTCGGTCCAAATCGAAGCGGATAACAAATTTTCATTTTACCCGAATCCAGCAGATGATATTATTCATATTCAATCATCTTCAGAAACGTATAGTGTAGAAATTCTAAATGTTTTCGGACAATCGAAAGGAATTTATAACAATATCAAAACTATAGACACTAAATCTCTTTCATCGGGCACTTACTTTATTAAAATTTCAGAGAATCATAAGAATGTCTTTAGCTCAAAGTTACATATAGCACATTAGTATAACAGCTAATCATTAAATATAGAAAAAGGCTTTCCCAAAAATTGGGTAGCCTCTTTTCTTTTTAGGGTTCTACTGTTAATTTAATGGATATATTTCTTTCCGCCTTTCAAAATTGTTTGTAAGGATGTTTAAAATTTTCAAATCAATTCAAACATCTCCATTAAAATAATGGTAGAACCAAATATTGTCCTTTTATCAAAAAACATGCGAAACTAATTACTTTTTTTAACTGAAATGCTGAAAAATAGTTAAGTAACTTCGACAATTTTAGTCTTAGTTTATTTCCTCAGAGCTGTTAATAAAATTTTAAAAAATGAGCAGATTTATTTGCTATCAGTGGTCACGCTCAGCCATAGGAAATTGTCAACTAATTTTGTATTGCCTTAAAATTTTAAAGACTTCAGACTCATTGTTGAAATCTTCAAGTTTTTTTTGTTTAATAACACACACATTTTGCTTTACTTTTTAATGTCCATTTTGTATAATATATTATGCAATATAGACATTTTTTATTATATTTGCATAATATAATTTACTTTTAAAATGAGCTTATGCTGTTCAATGAGATAAAAATAAAGGATGTTAAAATAAAAAGCGGGCAACTTGTAAAAACACTAAGGAAAAATGCAAAACTGAGTCAGGAAGAATTGGCAGAACTACTCAATTTGTCGAGGCTTACCATTCAAAATCTCGAATCGGGAAAAAACTTCACAATTGACAGTTTTCTAAAAGTGATGCGGCATTTTGAACTCCTGGATGTTATTTACAAACTCTTGGAGGACAAAATCTATGAGCAGGAAAACCTTATATCTTTTTACTAACTATGTCAAAAAATAATCTAATCAGCGTAAACTGTTTTGATACAGAAATTGGCATTCTGGGACTCGATGAACAGAAAAATAAGTCATTTTTTCAGTTCAATCCTCAATTTCTTGAAAGCGGGAGGTATGCGAATCTGTTTCCGGTAAAAGCAATCATAAAACGCACGACTCAGACACAGGTTTTTAGTAATTATAACAATGAATGTTTCCGAGGTCTGCCTCCAATGTTTGCCGATTCTCTGCCCGATACCTTCGGTAATATTATTTTTGGCAAATGGCTCGAAAGTAGAGATAATGAAATCAAAAAAATAAGTCCTTTAGAACAACTGGCTTATGTTGGAAAAAGAAGTATGGGCGCCCTTGAATATCTACCCGCAAAGATTTTACCAGAAGCTGGAAGTATCAATCTTGAAGAAATAATTTCGGTTCTCGATATGGTATTAAACCAAAAAGAGACTGTGAAACACAAGAATTTAAATCACGAATCGCTTTTAAACATATTTAAAATAGGGAGTTCGGCTGGTGGGGCGAGACCTAAGATTCTAATCTCGGAAAACAAATCAAGCGGAGTAATCATTCCCGGCGACCTGGTCTATTCAGAAGATTATAATCATTATTTGGTAAAATTATCTTTGGATGACCCAGGCTATAGCCCAGAATTGATTGAATTCTCTTACTATCTTACTGCTACTAAACTTGGGATAAATATGATGCCGTCTAAAATGATAGATGATAAGCATTTTGCTACCTTGAGATTCGACCGTGTTGATGGCAAGAAAAAACATACTCAAACCGTAAGTGGCCTTAGTTCCTGGGATTTCTCCAATCCCGATGTATCAACTTACGAAAACCTTTTTGAATTGTCGGTTTACTTGAATGTTCCTCAAAAAGACATTCAAGAGTTATACAGAAGAATGATTTTCAACCTAATATTTAGTAACCGAGACGATCATCTCAAAAACCATAGTTTCATTTATAATGAGAACAAAGACAGTTGGAGAATTGCCCCTGCTTATGACCTTAGCTATTCTATAAACCCTCTGCTGAATTTCAAAAAAACAACAAGGGCGCTATCGATTAATAGTAAAAGAACAAATATACAGTTGGCTGACTTATTAAAATTAGCAGATAACTACACAATAAAACATCCTCAAAAAATTATTGAAGAATGTATAAATCATATTGAATTTTGGAAGAAAAAGGCAGAGGAATTAGGAATATCGGGAAAAATTATCCTAAAAATTCTTGATGATTTTACAATACCTGCCTAAGAATTATGAATGCGAATCAAGTGTTAAAAAAGGTCTTTTTTTTACATCAACGGTTTAGAAATATTTGCCATAATAATTTGGCAATATGGTATTTATACAAACAATGCGCAGTTTTAACAGGCCACCCCTACGGGGCTTAAAAATTTTGTTTACATCTTAATACTAAGAACAGGTCGCTCCTCTTGAGCGAAAAATGGCTCCGTAGGAGTCAAATGTTCTTAGCTATAATTGAATAAGATGAAAAAAAAAGCCCCGTAGGGGTGACCTGTTTGATTGTTTCTGGAGAAATTACACGATGGATCCATTATAGACTACTAACCTTGGCATCAAATCCGATTTCTTTAAATTTGATTTATACCTCTATAATGGGGCTTGCTTTATTTACTTTTACGCTTACCGGTGTTTGGCTTTGGTATGGCCCAATTCGAATGAGAAATTCATCTAGAGGAAAATAGACAGAATCCCAACATTGCAGATTGCGCAAGAAAGTAAAATCGGGATAGGTGATTCCTTTTTTCAGAACAAACTACAATATCTTGGAAAACTGAACTGAATGAAATAAAAAAATACCGGATATTCTCCAAAATTTATTTTGTATATGTTTTATTGCCATTACTGTTTATATAATATTTCCCACCACGTTTTCCGGTGTTAGTCCCTTTGCCACCTCCACCTTTACGATCTCCCATATTTTCTCCGCAATTTTCAGCTAACCCATAGTAATATTCTTTTTTATTTGCATTTCCCTGAAATGAATAAGAGTCGCCTAATTTTTTGTATAAATCACCATCACATTTTAGATAAGACTCTGACTTATGAAGCATTTTAATAGCTTCATTCAACAACTCTCTATTTACACCTCCCACCCAATTTGATGGTCTACAAGCTTCAAGAACCCAATAATATCCTGTTTCTTTAATAATTGCGCCTCCTACAGGAGCTGATAATTCCTTTTTTTGAATAGATTTTACATAATCATCAACTTTTAATTGTCTTCCCCACCAATAATCATATTCAATTCTAAATGCTAAATAATCATATCCCAAGTCATTATATATTTTCAAAACTTTTTCAATATCTTTTAAATTAGATAGTTTATGTAGTTGATTTGAAAAAACACTAATATCAATTGAATCAAGATTGCCCTTATAGTTTTTATATAAAAATTCAGTTAATTGTAACTGTTTTTCAGGGCTGTAAGACCATGATTTGTAATGCAAAAATTCATTTATCGAATCGGCAGGTATATTTACATTTAAGGCATAATCAACTGCTACATCAATATCAAATAAATTCACTTTACATTTAAATAAAATTTCTTTTGTTTCTTTTTTATTTGAACCACTTTCTAAATAATCATGAGCTGATTTATAATCGTCATGTTTAATTAACATATTGGCATAATTAACTCTAAATTCCTCATTATTAGAATTGTTTCCAACTATAGCTTTAATTCTATCATTAAATTTAGAATTAAAAAGAGCATATAATTCATTTTGCATATTTTTAAGATTCTCTACAAACATTAAATTCAATTCCTTGTTAAGAGAATCTCTTTTTATAAGTTCCAGAAGAATAATACTTGATTTGTAAAACTCCTTTTCAATAGTGAAATTATTCTTCAACTCTGTTAATTTTTCTGAAGAAAAACTAGAGGGGTTATTTTTGAAATTTTTGTATTCATTTTCCCTTTTAGGCTCATTTTCGTCGAGTAAAAGCTCTATATAACGCGGTCTGTTTGGATCTAATTTTGTTTCCGCAAGATCATATTTATCTCCTCTTTTTAATAAAGTAATTGTAAATTTTCCGTAAATTATTTGTTTAGAGATATAACTTCCTATAAAATCCATCATTTCGAGTACTAAGGACTCATCAAGATCCTTTCTGCTCAAACTATTTGTTGTTAATTGAATCAGTGTTCTTTTTCTTCTTTTTATAAAATCTTCGTTACCATCACCAAATTTGTAGTAACTGCTTTGTTTTACATATGAATAAAAATCTATTAAATCTCCCTTAGAAATTGTGTCAATAGAGTATTGCTTCTTATCAAATTTCACACAAATTTCTTCATATTTCTTTTCCTTAAGCTTTGCCTCTTCCAACTTTTCAAGATAAACATTTAGTTTTTTCTGCTGCTTCTTTATCGAGTGTGATTTTGCAATTTTCTGATCTATATTTCCTCCAAACAAAAAACTCTTATTTGTTATGGCATAAAAGTAAATACTTGAATTTTTCTCAATTATAAGGTTATAAACATTGAAATCAGTATATATTCTTACAGAATCATTTATGTCATAATATTTTTTAAAAGAATATATTTGATTACATTCCCCAAATCTTAAAGTCATTATATTATCTTTAACATTAGTTGTGACCTTAGTTATTAAGGTAAAATTTGAATAACAGGACAATAACTTTCCGCTGCTAAGAAAATATTCTGTGCTTTGTGATTTTACTCCGGTAGCTAATACAACTGAAATAAATAACAGTAAGAAATTTTTCATAAATAATTTTTTTTGTTAAAATATTAAAATTAAAATAATGTTCAGAATGTGATATTTTACAATTTCTAGTGTGAATATTCAGAATTTTGCTTAGCTTTTAACTAGTTGGAGCTCCTGTACAACCTCATGGGTAATCTCAATCAAATTGTTGATGGCAGATTTACATTTATCGATGTCGTCAACTGAATTAGTATCAAAATAATTCAATAAGAAAATATCCTGCTCCAAACTTGTAATACCAAATTGAATATAAGTTGCCTTTATTTTGTGTGCAATCGACTTGGTTGTTTCATAATCATTGGCCTCAAATGCCGTTTTAAGCTCAATTACAGCTGATGGAATCTGTTCAAGGAACATACTGATTATCTTTATCATAAATTCATCAGAACCTGCACTCAATGTTTTAAGCATATCCAAATTGATCAATGATCCGCTTTCTACTTCATTGGGGCTTTCAATTACTTTTATATCTGTAAATAAATTCAGATTTTTAGTAATTGCATCCATGAGCTGCATTTCATTGTATGGCTTGAGTACATAATCATTCATTCCCAATTCAAAACATCTTTCAATTTCTGTTTTAAGCGCATTTGCAGTCAATGCAATAATAGGCGTAATAACCTTTAAGACTTTTCTCAGGTATTCGGTCGCTGCAAATCCGTCCATTTCTGGCATTTGAAGATCCATCAAAATTAAATCCACCTCATTGAGTTTTGGATGAGTGATGGCCTCTTTTCCATTTTTGGCTTCAAACACTGTTATACCATAAAAAGCAAGTAAGGTATTTGCCACCAAGAGATTAATGTCGTTATCTTCAACAACCAGAACTTTTAAGTTATTAAGTTTAGTCTTGGCCGTTTTTTCTCTTTCCTCCTTATCAATTTTCTGAAGATTTTTTTCAAAAGGGATATGGATTGTAAATGTTGTTCCCCTATCTTTTTGACTATCCACTGTTATTGCCCCCTGCATCAAATCGACCAATCCTTTTGTTATAGCCATTCCCAAACCAGTACCACCGTGTTTTCTGCCTAATGAGGAATCCTCCTGACTGAATTTATCGAAAATTTTACCAATAAATCCTTCACTCATACCAATTCCTGTATCAGAAACAATAATTTCGAGCAGCTGACTATTTTCTGTATCCTTCAGTGGTCTTGCTGTAAGGGAGACCGTTCCTCTTTCTGTAAATTTAAGCGAATTACTAAGCAGATTCAATAAGGCCTGTCTCAATCTTGTTTCATCCCCAATCAACAATTCATATATTTCACTCGAAACCTCAAAGTCAAGTTTTAGTCCTTTTTCTTCTGCAATAGAAAAAAGAATTGACTGTAGCTGTTTCACCACATGTCTTAAACTAAAGGTAGATATATTCAATTTAAACTCACCGGCTGTTATTTTGGTAAAATCTAGTACATTATTGATGAGTGAATGCAGGTGATCGCCCGATTGAGCAATATGACTTACTAATTTCTGGTCCTCAATACTTAGTGTACTCTTTTTCAAAATCTTAGACAAACCGGTAATGGCATGTAAAGGCGTTCTTATTTCGTGGCTCATATTGGCTATGAACTCTTCTTTGGCCTTATCTGATGCTTCTGCCCTTATCTTCGCCTCTCTTAACTGTTGCTCGTTTTCTTTCAATAGTGATATATCGTTGAAATAGAGGTTAATCTGATTTGAGTCTTCGATCAGTAAACAGTCTACCGTATAGAAATTATTTTCGTTGAATTGCACCTCAAATTGAAGCTTATTTTTTTCATGATTAAGCAATTCAGTAACATGTTTCAAAAATTCCTCTTTGGAGACTAATTGATTATCAAAATTCAAGTCATGGATGTTTTCTGCTGCATCATTTTCAAGAATGATTTTCCCTTCGAGATCAATCCTTATAATCGGGTTAGGATTGAGTTCGGGGAAGAGGGCCATGCTTTTGATAGTCTCTGTTTTATCTTCTCTGTCCAAGGCATTTTCTATGGCATTGGCGAAGGTACTTAGGATAGAAATTTCTGCTTCTGACCATACTCTTTCGTTGGTACAGTCATCGAACCCAACATATCCCCAAAAGAAGTCTTTTTTATATATCGGTATCATAAGAATTGACAAAATATCTTGTGATTCCAACACTTCTTTCAGCGGACTTCCATCCTTAAGGGACTTAGTCTGTTTGAAAAATGGCAGATTGGCAGATAAGATGTCTAGAAAATCTTCATATACATTTAACTGAAAAT
>JBILRK010000043.1:0-8791 GCA_044372705.1 Saprospira sp.
GGTAACCAAATCATTGTTATCGTTCATAAAATAAGCATGTCCGATTTGGAAGTCATGTCCCTTAGTTTTTACGATTCGTTCATTGATTTTTTTGAGAATCTCAACATCATAAATTTCTTGATTTTCTATTTCATATTTTGGATACATGGCCTCAAACTCAAACCTTCTTCTTAGCGCAATATCCAAAAGCGCGATAGACTTATCGGCAGTGTTCATTGTGCCAATGATATAAAGATTGGAAGGCACAACAAAAGTATCACCCGATGGGAGCTTAGCTTCTAATGGTATTGTGCCATGAGAGCGTTTGTCAGATTCAATCAGAGTGATTAGTTCACCAAAAACCCTTGAAATATTTGCCCTGTTGATTTCGTCGATTATGATAACATAGTTTTTTACTATTGAATTGGGTACTTGTCTCAAGGAATCTAATTCTACAGTAGATAGAAGTTTCTTTTTCGAATCGTAACCAATTTCGTCATATTTCTCAATATTGGTTTCCTCAATGTTGATTTTCTTATTTTCATTATTTATAAATGAAATAAACTCTTTTAGCGCAACCCAATAAACGGTGGTGTTACACCCCCCAATGGCATCCCTTATATCGTTATGGACATTTTTAATATGCTTAATATCGGGAAAAACTTCATGCAATTTTAATAACCTATTTGCAGATACTAAATAGTTTCTGGAACTATCACCATGTTTAAACTCTATATTATCATTTTTAGTGAAACCACTAATGTGAATAACAGACCCTGTGCTTGTTTCAAAATTTTTATTTTCGGTATTTTTTAGGTGTTCTACAAAGTCCAAATAAGCCTCGTTTAAATCAACATCCTGCTCCCCTGTATTTTCCTGAATTGATTTGATTTTTTTGTAATATTCAAAAAGCGCATCAGTTGCTATTTTAAGAAATACACCATCTTTTTTGTCAAAAACTAAAGAAGAACTATTATCAGTATCTGGTCTTAACCCTTGTATAAAATCTTCATAACTGTAGTTTTGGTGAAAGGTGATGAATTCAATTTGATTATGAAGATTAGCCTTGAATATTTTCAGCGCTTCATCATATGAATCTATCTTTCTATTCTCAATTATCTCAGCAGCTTTTAAGACAGTATAATATGTTTTTCCTGTGCCGGGAGGGCCATAAAGAATGCAGTTTAGGGGATGCTTTGTCATTTCGAAATGTTCTTCTTCTTTTCTTTCTAATGAATTTTTATTACCTTCCATTATTCCTAATAACCTCTCGTAATAGTTATCATAATCAGGATGTTCAGAAGGATATTTTGTAATGTCAGTCAGTGTTTTTAAAACTAGTTGAAAGCCAACATTCCATTTTCCTTTAAGTTTCCAATCGACTTTTCTCGTATTTTTATAGCTTTTTCGATTATTATCGAAAATATAGTCAGAGATAACTACGCCATAACCAAGTAAATCGCTTCTTCCTTTTTTTACTATTATTACATCACCAAACCTTAATTTATTAAGAAAATCATCGTTAGCAGAAACATCATTTTTTTTAGAACCTTCACCTCCATAAGCATCCACTAATGCTTTCTTTATTTCATCACGACTTTTGTATTGAGTTAAATCTCCAATTTCATCCCAACCTAGCCCCATAATACCATCTCTGTAAAATTCGTCCCACATATAAGCATTTTCGCCAGGAGAATAAAGCCAATATTGTTTTTTGTTAGAATTTTTAATTAAATCCAGCATAGCATTATATTCCTCTTCGGATGCTATAAAGTTAGTCCCTTGATTTCCAACTTTAAGGTTTTCTAATTCTTCCACCGTACTAATTTTATCTTTTAGAATAGGCGTGTCAACTAAATTATGAGTAATTTTTAGACCAGCTTTTAAAGTGTTTCTGTCTTCACTTTTCCACAAATGATCGTCTGCTGATGTTGTTTTTTGATATGGTTCTGAACTTACTTCAGCAAGTGCATAGCACCCAGATTTGCTACCCGTAATCCATAGTATTACTTTGTCGCCAACTTTTATTTTGTCTTTGTGGGCACTTACTGTCCATTCACTTATAAGATCATTCCGCAAAGCGCTTTCAAAATCAAAAACATCTGGATTTCCTTGAAATACCCAATAATTAATTTTTTTTCTTGCATTATTCCATTTCCAAGCTTCGTAAGATAATTCATAAAATGGATTAGCGGTCTTAGCTTTTATTTTTTCAAGTAGTTCAATATACTCTTTGTAGCTATTAAATTTTGGGTTCAAACCTAGAACCTCTTCTATATAGGGCTTTGTAGGTCCATTTATGGGAAGATATTTTTCAGGATTAATATAGAATAATGCCTCAGTTAATTTAGTTTTACCTGTACTTCTTATTTGAAGTACATCCTGAAAATCATTCTCTGTAATTGTATCAGAAGTAGCTTTGTTAAAAAAAGACCATAGTCGTTCAATTTCATTATTTTTCCTTTCAAATTTATAAGGGAATAACCAAACTTTTTGGGCTTGCGCAGAAGGAATGCCACTTTCGCCTTTAGGAATAACTAGGTTTAAGTTTCTAGCTATTTTTTGAAGATATTCTAATCTTTTTTTTTGGCCATATTTATAAATATAGCAATAAAATGAGAAAGGATCTATTTCCTCTAATTCTATATCATGACCAGCACTTGTTTCTTTGTCGTTGAGTGGCCCAATACCTACGGCTTTTAGAACTTGAATTAATTCAATCTGTGCGTTTTCTTTTGAACTAAGGTACTTAGTTAATTGCCTATGGGTTTCTACCCAGGAAAATTCGTCTTTAATCATTTTGTTTATATATTGAGTCACTAAAAGCTATAAAACTTAAGAAATCTGTTTTAATAAAACATTCAGATTTTGAAGTCGGTTAAATTAAGGAACAGGTTACTCACGTAAATCTAAAGAATATATTTAAATTTCCAAATTGATTCAAGCTTTTAACCTTCTTCATAGCTTGTCACCCATCAGCCAATCAATCACATTCATTTTTTGAATGCATATATTTTGCCTTATTGACAAAAAAGGACAAAAATGACTTTTTTGTTAATAGGAATTTTTAAGCCTTGACAATTATGTAGTTATAATACTGAAAAGCGTAAAGATTAGTCCACTGAATTGATTGTTGATGTTTTAACCTGCGCTAAAGCTTCATCAAATCCCTCATGCCAAAAATCCCTTTTTTGCCGATAAGCCACTCAGCTGCGAGGATGGCTCCTGAGGCAAAACCTTCGCGCCCCTTGGCTACATGACTAATTTCTAAATCATCGATAGGAGAGTGGTAGCGAATGATATGTGTGCCGGGTACTTCCCCGATTCTTTTAGAGATAATCGGTAGTTTTCCTTCCTTGCCTTGCCAATGGGTATCTTCCTCCAAAATCCAATCTTTATAAGCGGGATGATTTTTAAAAATGCCTTCTGCAAGGGTAATTCCCGTACCACTTGGCGCATCAAGTTTGTGTATGTGATGAATTTCTTCAATTTCGGCCTTGTATTCCGGAAAGGCACTCATCAATTTGGCTAGTCTTTCATTGATTTGAAAAAAGATATTGACACCAATGCTAAAATTTGAAGCATAGAAAAAACTGCCTTTATTTGCTTCGCAATGCGCTACAACTTCCTCCAAATGGTCTTTTAACCAACCTGTTGAGCCAGAAACTACAGGAATTCCACCGCTAATACAAGCCTTGATATTCTCTGGAGCAGATTTTGGCCCAGTAAATTCTATGGCAACTGTTGCCCCATTAACTTGTCCGTTTTTGAGCAATTCAATGCAATTTTCATCGCTTTTAAAAACGATTTCATGTCCTTTTGCAGTGGCTAGTTTTTCGATAGTTTTACCCATTTTTCCGTAGCCGAGGAGGGCGATTTTCATGTACTAGGAGTTTTTTCAGTATCAGGTATCAAGTAGCAGGTATCAAGACATATGTTTAAAAAAAGCGCAACATAAAATGCTGAGCTTTTGTATTTTTCTTATAGATCAGTACCTGATACTTGCTACCTGCTACTTGATACTAATAATTAAGCAAACTTCCCTGCTTCCATTTCCTGTTCCTGACCTTTGAATGCCGCTCTGGGCTTCAGACCGAGGAGTTGGAACATCATTCTGTCCTGATCGATATCGGGATTTGGCGTAGTGAGCAGTTTTTCGCCTGCAAAGATAGAACTTGCGCCTGCAAGGAAACAGAAAGCCTGTTCAGTGACTGACATTTCTTCGCGACCAGCCGACAGGCGAACCTGTGAAGTTGGCATCAGAATACGGGCAGTGGCAATCATGCGCAGCATTTCCCAAATAGCTACACGCTCCTGATTTTCGAGCGGAGTACCTTTTACACGTACCAATGCATTCACCGGAACCGATTCGGGATGACGAGGCATTGTAGCCAGCGTATGCAGCATCGATATTCTGTCCTCGTCCGTTTCGCCAAGGCCAATAATACCTCCGCTACAAACCGAAAGTCCGGAATTTCTAACATTTTCCAAGGTATCCAATCGGTCGTCGTATGTACGGGTAGTGATAATTTCGTTGTAGTGTTCAGCTGAAGTATCGAGATTGTGGTTGTAGGCGTATAATCCGGCTTCTTTTAGTCTTTGTGCCTGTTCTTCGGTCAACATACCAAGGGTGCAACAAACTTCCATACCAATTGAATTGACACCTTGCACCATTTCAATAACACGGTCGAACTGTTTGTTGTCTTTTACATTGCGCCATGCAGCACCCATACAGAAACGGGTAGCTCCGTTGCCTTTGGCAATACTGGCTTTGGTTAATACTTCATCGACAGATAGGAGCGCCTGATGATCTACATCGGTATTGTATCTCGCAGCTTGCGGACAATAAGCGCAATCCTCGGGGCAGCCACCTGTTTTGATAGAAAGAAGGGTACAAACCTGTACCTCATTTGAATCGTGCAATTCGCGGTGAACAGATGCAGCCTTATAAATCAAATCCAAAATTGGCATGTTGTAGATGTTTTCTACCTCAGATTTGCTCCAATTGTTTCTAGATTCCATAGTATCGATGATATTTATTTATTAGGTTTTTATATTTAAGCGCTCAAAAATAATCTATTTCCCCGCTTTTTCAAAAATTAACGTCAAATTATAAGGGCTCAAATTTAAGCTACTTTTTTCTGGGATTGATGTTTTCGGGTTTTGTTTCCAGCACGAGTCCAATCTCAGGTGGAAAACAGATGGACCCACTGTCGGGGTCAAAAAGCCCTGTTATTTCGCTTTGTACAGGAAATTGACTTTGCAGATCAGCAAAAGCTGCATTGAAACTGGATTCCAGCCTTTTTCCTTTGTACTCATAGAAAAGGACAAACTTGTGCTCGAAGCTTGCTTTCCAGAAAATAAAATTTCTTTGATGTGCAATAATTTTAGCTTTAATAGGAAATCCATTTGTAAATGCTCTAAGCCTGCGCAGGTAATTTTTATTTGCAAAATTTAAAAATAAAAAAGCAGAAGTTTCTGCCATTAGAAAAAGTAACAGTAGCGGTAACCAGCCAATTTGAGAGATCATGCCATTCACAGCTAGCAATATTGCCGGTATAAAAGGTACGCTAAGCGTGAAAACGCCAAAGAAATAATAGGGGGTAAGTCCTTTGTGCAGCGGGATTTTCTTTTTGAGCTGCATGGCATCTCTTGGCCTTTTATCGGGAAGGCTGATGGATTGTAATTTTATGGACATCAGTTGCTCGCTTGGTTTTCTTGGATGAGTTTTTCCACTTTATCAACAAGTTTGGTACTGCCGATAAAAACAGGCGTACGTTGATGCAATTTTCCAGCTTTCAATTCAAGGATTCTATTTTTGCCATCACTGGCTTTGCCACCGGCTTGTTCCATGATAAATGAGAGCGGATTGCATTCATATAGTAATCTTAATTTGCCATTTGCTGCCTTTTCGGTAGCGGGATACATGAAAATGCCGCCCTTGAGCAGGGTTCGGTGAACATCTGCCACCATTGAACCGATATATCTGAATTTGAAGGCATCTTCAATACATTCATCAATAAAATGTTTCACGCCATGTTCAAATTCGCGGTAAGCACTATGATTAACCGAATAAATGTCAGCCTTTTCAGGCAGTCTGATGTCGGGATGTGAGAGGCAGAATTCTCCGATAGAAGGGTCTAAGGTAAATCCGTTAACACCTCTTCCAGTGGTATAGACCAGCATAGTAGATGAACCGTACAAAACATAACCGGCAGCGACCTGTTCTGTTCCGCTTTGTAAAAAATCATCCAGCTGCACTTCGCCTGACTCCGATTTTCTGCGGTAAATGGCAAAAATTGTTCCTATCGAAACATTTACATCTATATTGGAAGAACCGTCGAGCGGATCAAAAATTACGACGTACTTCGCATTTCCACTGCTGTTGATTGGAACGAAGGTATCATTTTCTTCCGAGGCTATGCCGCAGCATTCGCCGCTATTTTTAAGGCAGGATATGAGCAGATTGTCGGCCATGACATCCAGCTTCTGCTGTTCTTCTCCAGAGGAGTTTTCATTTCCGGCAATGCCTGTTATGTCTGCAAGTCCGGCCTTATTTACTTCGCGACTGATTATTTTTGATGCCAGTCCAATATCTCTTAAAAGTCCGGATAATTCGCCACTGGCAAAGGGAAAATCTTTTTGACGGCGGATGATAAATTCATCCAAAGTGATTAAATTTTTCATATATATTTTTGAATGACTATCTGTATTTGCCTCTGAGTTTAGATTTTGGTGCAAGAACTGGCCCGCTAACGATATCTCTCAGGTATTTGGCAGAGAGCATCGCCAATCCGCCTAATAAACCACCGATGATTCCAACCACAAGTAAAGTCGTAGCAGGAGAACCAAAGGGTAGGATAGTGCTCATTTTCTGTAATAATAATCCACTATTGAGTGAATTGGACCAAAAAGCCATTAGGTACCAAAAAAGTCCTACCGAAATCAAACCGCACAAAAAGCTTAAATAGCCTTTCATTTGAAGCCCGAATCCTATAACAAAAGCAGGAACAATTGCCGACCACCACCACCATGGCATTAAATAATATAAAGGCAGGGCCAGAATAAAAATCAAAATAAATCCTGTTAGAAATCTCATATTTTTAAATCATTTTTCATTGAACATGGAACATGGAATATTTTTCATTGAGTATTGAGTATTTTTCATTGAGTATTGAACATTGATCATTGAGTATTTGACATCTATTGCTTTATTTATCTTTCATCTTTCATCTTCTATAACTATCTCACGCAGAGCTCGCAAAGAACTAACATAATCTACTACGCAAAGAAGCGCAAAGCAAGATGGCTACTGTCTAATATAAAACTAGTACATCGTACCTAGTACCTGGTTCCTAAAGTACTGGCTACTAAATAACTAGTCCATAGACCCTCGTTACTAAATAACTGGCTACTGGCTACTAAAAAACTATTGCAGTACCTGGTTCCTCTGCACTAAAACTTCTTTCCTCTTTCATCTATCTGTTATTTATTCATCTTTTGCTTTAATACAACACTTTTGCCAAGGTCTTCAGGTGTTTTAAGATATTGGGCAGTATAGTATTTTCCAGCAGCCCAGTCATTTACCATATTACTGTAAAAATAACTACCGGGGTTACCCGATTGTCCTCCAGGATAAATGGTTTTGGCACTTGCGTTTTGCCCCAATTCTACCATCATTTTCCAGGATGGCCCTGAGCTTGAGCGTTCTTTATACACTGTTTTTCCTTCTTTTCTGGATGCTTCATAATTGTATCGATTGTTCACGGCATTCAGCGAGTGGTAGGAACCGTCCACATCAACATTGAAGATAGAAAATTCTGGAATTCTTGCCAAATGCATCAAGGCGGTAGATTTCATTTCTGCCCAAGACATTATTTTTTTATCCTTATTTCTTGGAACTGTTTTATAGGTTTTTTTGAAAGAAGCAGTGACTATATCTCCAAGGTTTTCCTTTTTATCTGTTGAAATAATGTCAATGACAAAACTGCTGCTGTCTCTTTTTAAAATTCCCAACAAATGCCATTCTTCCGGATAAACCAATGAAATGCCATCCTTTTCAGCAGCCTTGACTTCATCATAAATCAGTTCATTGAAATTATAAAACCAATCTTCGAATATAGTTGGAGCCTGGCTCTTCGCCAAATATTCATAATCCCAGTTTTTGAATAGTGCCAATAGTTCCAATTCTTCTTTGTTAAGCTCACCGCGGTTGATTTGCTTAAGCAAGAGAGGAAGAAAATCTGCTGCTTTTTGTCCGAAATTGCTCTTTTGTAGGTTGAGCATATCTTCCTGACTTATTTTTTTCATTTTAGAAAGCTTGCTATTCAAGAAGCGACCTCTGTATTCCTCAAAATATCCGTAGGTGTAATAAGGATAATCGGGACTTACAGAATGCTGATTTGCAGAGGCAACAAAACCTTTAGCAGGATTGTGTTCATGAGGGATATGCTCCTGTGGAATAAAACCCTGATATTGATTAAAGGAAACTGAGCCATCCATTACAAATTTACCCTGATTTGGCTTTCTCAGCGGAAGTTTTCCCTGAGTCCAAAGTGCAATATCACCATCTTTGCAAGCAAAAACCAGGTTTTGTGCCGGGCAGCTGAAATACTTTATGGCATCGAGGTAATCATTATAGTTTTTGCTTTTCATCAATTTCAGAAAGGTAAGCGGTTCATCGCCGGGGTCATTGGCAATCCAGCGCAGTGCGTAATCAGTACCTCTCACATTTCTGGCAATTGGACCAATGTGGGTATAAATCAATGTATCAACGATTGCCTTTTGCCCTTTCTGTTTGATGCTGTCCATT
>JBILRK010000044.1:0-8770 GCA_044372705.1 Saprospira sp.
TAGATAGAGTTAATTGAATTTAAAATATCATATAGATACATTTTAACATCATGCTGCATATAATAATTCTTTGCTTTGCGCTATGTTTTTAATCAAATATGGATTTGTAAGTGATCGCTCTGTTACTAAATCTACTTTTCTAGCGAATAATTTTTCGAGTTCGGCATGCAAATTAAAGTAATTATCAGAATACCTGCCAAAAGGAATTTCTTTGAATGATATTAGGATATCAATATCGCTATCAGCTCTAAAACTATCACTTGTTGCAGACCCGAATAGGTACATTGTCTTTACTTCATATTTGATGCAAAGACTTTTTAATTCAGATAGGTATTTTTTTACGTTATTGAGCATAAGCTGTTTTATGAAAAAAGATTATTTATATACGCTAAGATAAGCTTAAAGGTTACCCTTTTTCTAATAAGCAAGACGTTATTATAATTTCTCCCTCAAACTTCAAATTTCTCACTTCAAATTTCTCACTTCTTCAATTATTTCCCCAACTTCTCTACCCCCATATTATACAGAATAAAAGCATAAACATCCGATCTAGCTTCGATGATTTTTGAAACGGGTGTGCCCGCGCCATGTCCGGCATTGGTCTCGATTCTGATCATCAATGGATTTTCAGATGTGCCGGCAGCCTGCAAATGCGCAGCAAACTTGAAAGAGTGCGCAGGAACTACGCGGTCGTCGTGATCGCCTGTGGTGATGAGCGTAGCCGGATATTTCACGCCTACTTTAACATTGTGAACAGGGGAGTACTTCAGCAGGTAATCCAGCATTTCCTTCGAATCATTGGCTGTTCCATAGTCGTAGGCCCAACCTGCACCTGCGGTGAATGTATGATAGCGCAGCATATCCAAAACTCCCACCTCAGGAATGGCCACTTTGAAGAGTTCGGGTTTTTGCGTCATAGCAGTAGCTACGAGCAAGCCACCATTCGAGCCGCCATTGATGGCCAGATAATCACTGCTGCAATATTTTTCTTTGATGAGATACTCGGCTGCAGCGATAAAATCGTCAAATACATTTTGCTTTTGCATTTTGGTGCCCGCATCATGCCATTTTTTGCCGTATTCGCCTCCACCACGCAGATTGGCCACCGCATAAACGCCGCCCATCTCCATCCAAACAGCGGCAGAAGTGCTGAAGGAAGGCGTAAGGCTGACATTGAATCCACCGTAGCCGTAGAGAATCGTAGGATTTTTACCGTTCAGTTTGAGGCCTTTTTTATAGGTGATAATCATAGGCACCTTCGTACCGTCTTTCGATTGGTAAAAGACTTGCTTTGACTCATAATCGCCTGATTTAAAATCGATTTTTGGGGCCCAGTACAATTCCGATTTGCCGCTGCCCGCATCAAGTTTGTAAATTGAAGAGGGCGTATTGTAATTGGCAAAACTGTAATACAATTCCTTTTCGGCTTTCTTTCCGCCAAAACCTGAGGCGGTACCAATACCCGGCAATTCAATTTTTCTGATCAGTTTGCCCTCATAGTCATACTGCTCTACTTTCGAAGTGGCATCGACCATATAGTGCGCAAAGATGTAACCGCCACCAATGGATGGTTCCAAGACCTGCTCTTTTTCGGGAACCAGGTCCTTCCAGTTTTCCGGCGATGGTTTTGAGAAATCAACACTTACAATTTTCTGATTTGCAGCGCCCTTATTGGTTACAATAATGAGTCGGCTGCCTACATTATCGAGCACATAACTGTCATAATCGAAGCCTTTTACTATTGGAACAATAGGGGAGTTCTCTTTGCTCAGATCCCTGATATAGAGTTCATTGCCCGAGGTTGATTCCGCAGCTGAAATAACCAGAAAGCGATTATCTTCAGTAAGAGAGGCACCAATGTAGCGTCTTTTTTCATTGGCTGCTGCGCCAAAAATTACTTTATCTTCTTTCTGTTTTGTACCCAGTTTATGGTAATAAAGTTTGTGCTGATCGGTTTTGGCCGAGAGTTCGCTGCCCTTTGGCTTGTCATAGCTCGAGTAATAAAAACCTTCATTGCCTTTCCATGCCAAACCACTGAATTTTACATCGATCAGGGTTTCGTCCAAGACTTTTTTGCTCTCGCATTCTATGATGATGACCTTGCGCCAATCACTGCCACCTTCCGAGATTTGATAGGCAGCCATTTTGCCATTTTCCGAAAATTCGATACCGGCCAGGGAGGTCGTTCCATCGCTGGAGAATTTATTTGGATCCAGGAATACCTTGGCAGCTTCTTGTCCTTTTTGAGCATACATGACATATTGATTCTGAAGGCCATCGTTTTTGTAGAAATATTTAACTTCGCCCTCTGTAAATGGTGCACTCAATTTCTCGAAATTCCAAAGCTTGGAAAGGCGATCTTTAATCTGCCCTCTGTAAGGGATTTTATTCAGATAATCGAAGGTATAAGTATTCTGACGCTTCACCCAATCTTCGGTTTCCTTGCTGCGATCATCTTCGAGCCAGCGATATGGGTCCTTAATAATTTGACCAAAAAAGGTATCGGCACTGAGGCTGTCCTTGCTGGTTTCGGGATATTTAAAGCTCATTTTTTCTTTTTTTGGATTTCCACAAGCACTTAAGAGGAGTACTACAAAGCTAAGGCTGATATAATTTTTCATAAAATCGGTATTTGAATTTAAAAAACGCTTAAAGGTACAAAAATGATGGATTATCTGTCTGTGCAGGATCTTTGCTTTGTCGGAAAAAGTGGGGGATGTATCGGAAAATGATAGGAGGGTGAAAAGAAAAAGAGGACGAAAGTCCTCTGGGGGGTAAATTTTTTGAAAACGATTCAAGCCTTTGCGTATCGGTATGATTGAGTTTTTATACTGTTATTCTATATTATTTAATATTTATTTCATCTTATCTCAATTATGTAAACAAACTCCTTTAAAAATTTGACCTGTTCGGAAAGATTTTTGCTTGAAATGGTATTTGATTTTGGTAGATTAGGGGGTGTGTTCATTACCTGAATAAGATTCATCAAATAATTTGTTTTTATAGCGTAAGATACATTTTCTGCGCCTATATGTTTAGCATTTACAATTCCAACGATATTCCCATTTGAGTCAAACAATGGACCACCACTATTCCCTGGTTGAATAGGTACAGATATCTGATAAGCAGTTATATCTCCTTTAAAACCTGACTTTGAGCTAATAATCCCATTTGTTAATTTTACTTCATCACCCATAGTTGATCGTAATGGAAACCCTAGAGCGTATACAGTATTGCCAACATCACATATATTACTATTAATAGTATAGGGTGGCGTGCCAAGAGAAGTGAAACTTTCATCATCAATTTTAATAATTGCTAGATCATTCTTTTTATCTTCTACAATTAATTTAGCATTGTAAACTTTTGCAAAATTACTTTTGACACCACGAATACTAATTTTTGAAGCGCCGTCAATAACATGCTGATTAGTAACAATATAGCCATTCGATGAAATAGCAAAACCAGTACCTGAAGATTTTATTCCGGTATATGTTGAAACATTATCCTCGCTTGCAGGATAAAGTTTAATATACAGATTTTCTTGCCTGTCAGGCCACATTATTTTCATAAACCCGCTTTCAAAGCCTATAAACAAATCTTCATTTAAAGATTTATCCCCCATAAAATACTTCACCTTAAAAAGATTAGGGGTTGCTGTTTTAGTTAGATAAGCTTTTATATCGCCTACTTTCCAGCCATGTTCTTCTGCCCCACCTAAATATAAAAGTTCGTAACCAGAATTAGTTTTAATTAAACCAAGTTTGTATTTTGGACTATTTTGAGTTTTGGCCACATTTTCATAAATACCTTCAATTAAATCAGCACCCTTACTTGTCCAATGAGATTTTAAAGAAAATTCATTCCAAGTAGTCGTAGGGTGGGGTAATTTTTCTAAAATAACAACATCATCAAAAGATACATTTGCACCTGCTCCGATAAACGGCCCAATTTTATTCCCATACCATTTGTAATGTCCATTACTATTTTCAATCAGTTTATCGCCTATTAAAATGGATGTATTTGCGTTTGAGCGAAAAATTGTTACGAGAATAGGTTTTAATCCAACATAGGGTAGTTTATATTGGTTCCAATTTAATACAGTTTTTGTTTCTCCGTTTTCTGTGTTATATATCTTTACCCAAGTATAGTATAAATAATTACCTATTGCAAATTGATTATACTCTCTGCTATTATAAAAAATAATGCAATTATAGTTATTCCAATCTTTAAACCCCCATACAAAACCCCAAGCTGGATTATTTTCCCATGCCTCTTTCAATGTCCCATCATTTTTTTTCTGATAAACGCTATATTTTTTATCAGCATCGCCATGTAAGTTTGTTAAGGAAAAAGAAATTAAATGGTCTTTGTTACTATTTAAATTAATACTTAATTGGTTTGACTGTGAGTAACCTTTTAATGAAAACCTATCCAGTAATTTGCCATTCGTTATTTGAGCATACCGGATATCGCTTGATTCTGTATGCCAGCCATTATAGTTGTTGTTGAATTGTTCATTTAATACCGTTTTCCACAACAAATCATCTTGTGCCAATAGAGAAGTACCCATTAAATTTAAAATGAATACCAAAATTTTTTTTCTCATGTGATATTTTTAATCTTCCTCGAAATTATTTCAAATCTGATACCATCAGTTTTATAAAAACTACTCTAAAAATTACCCAAATCTTTTATTTAGACTCAACGATTTTTTGTTAACTAAATCCAATGCTAAAATCCCAACCGTAAATATAATGTATTGCTATTATTTATTAATATTATCCTAGAAAATTTCAATATGAAACTAAAGCTTCAAAATTTTATCTAACACTTATAAAAAGTGTCCCCCTAAATTAAAATAATCCAAAAATCACTTAAGAAGACAACCAAATCATATCATCATCAATATTTATTTATGCCATGCAATGATCAACAACCAATTTCCTTGGAAACTGCACCCAATGAATTTATCCTTAATGATTCATAAGTTTAATTGTTGTGTCATCAAGCTCCCCATTGAAATACTTTTCAATTACGCGGTGAAATATGTTATTTTCGGTTTTGTCAATTGCAGAAAATAAAGTCATGCATGATTTTAACTTTGAGTCATCAGGACTACCAAAAATTTTGTAGGCATCATTTTCATTCAGACATAAAAGTTCATTGCTTATTTCTCTTAACCTAGAACCTAAGATTGGATGATTAAGGTATTCATTTGCCTCGTCCAGATTTTGTATGGCATAAAATTTAGATGTTTCACTAAAGCCAAGTCCATGAAATTGTGGAAAAATATACCACATCCAATGGCTTTTCTTTTGACCTGATTTTATTTCATGAAATGCTATCTATAAATCTATTTAAGTTATCTTTCATTGTATTCTTATTAAAAGGGATTAAAGTAATTTAAACGATATATGATTTGATTTTAGTTTATCTTAAGCTTGATTTAAGTTGCATCCAAAGTCCTGCGCTAAAAATTCTCAATAACATTGAAAAGCGAATGTTAAAGGCGTTATTTTCAAATATAGAAAAATAATTTTTTGTTGTGCCACACTTTTAGCTAATTGCTATAGTTACATATCTAGTTCTTTCTATGAACAAGCTTAACAAATTTACAACTTCAAAAATAGGGTATTATAATAACAAAATCAAATTATCCAAAAGCGATTTATTTAGCTAGCAAAATCCCATTTAGAATTCAAACCCCAACAAAAATATCCCCCTTCAAACTAATATAATCCCAAAAATCCCTAACTTAGACACACAAAAGCAACTCAAGCACAACCTAGCTTTATGATACAGCATAATCAACCGTCAAATTCCTACGAGTCGGCACTCAATGAGCTGCAGGAAATACTGGGTAAAATTGAAAATCAGGCTATTAGTCTCGACGAACTGACAGAGGAGACCAAAAGGGCCCGACTGCTCATAGAACATTGCCGTAACCGACTCAGACAAATTGAGGCCGATACCGATCATTTGTTGCAGCTCTAATAAAAATGATTCAAGACTTTATTATATCAATCTAATCGATTGAAAAACGGGCTGTTTTGTCAAAATTCATCAAACTAATTTTTGCCGGCAATATTTTTATTGGTCTTTGTGCAACGATGTTGTGTCTTCAGACCTTTGTTTTCTTTGACAGGAAAGCTTCCTATCCCTTGCTTTTCTTTGTTTTTTTTGCCACCCTTGCTTTGTACAATTTACATAGTATAGTCGCTTTAGCTGGTCAAAAAACTAAGCCTCATCCAAGATATCGTATTGTTTATGAGCATCTGAATGCTGTCAGAGCACTTACGCTCCTAGCCATGATTGGCATGGCAATATGCACGATAGGCCTGCCAATTAGCCTTTTGTTACAGTTAGTGTTGATTTCCGTTCCATCTCTTTTATACATTCTGCCAATCATCGCAGGCAAAAGGCTAAGAGATATTTCCATCCTGAAAATATTTATTCTGGCTATTATATGGGCTTTAGTAACAGTTTTGCTGCCCTTTGACTATTTTGGCAATGAATATGACAGCAGATTGGGATTATTATTGACTGAAAGGGCAATCTTTGTATTTGCCATTGCTATCGCCTTCGATATCAGAGATATGGAATTTGATAAAACCTTAGATGTAAAAACTATACCTATTGCAATTGGTAAATTCTCCAGCTTTTTGCTGGCGGGTATTATGCTCATAAGTTGGGCAATTCTTGTGCATTTTATTTACATGCCGCTAACGGCCATTTTGCTCAATGTTATCGCTTTGCTAAGCATTGGCCTAATTTATGGGGCGCAAAAAGATCGACCTGTTTGGTATTATCAGATCTTGCTTGATGGAACACTTTTGTTGCAAGCCCTTATCGTCGTTTTAACAGCTTTTAATAAATAATGCGAAACAAGTATTAAAAACGTCTTTTTACAAGTCAATAGCTTTAAGTGTTTGCCTTAATAATTTGAAAATATGTAATTATATGAATAATACGTTGTTTTATCAGGCCACCCCTACGGGGCTAAAAAATTGTTTTTGCATGTTATACTAAGAACAGGACGCTCCTCTGAAGCGAAAATGGCTCCGTAGGAGTCAACTGTTCTTAGTATTAATTGAATAAGATAAAAAAAAGCCCCGTAGGGGTGAACTTTTTGATTGTTTGACAAGGTTCTAAGATATATTAGATTTAAAAATCCAACCCTTGATTCGCACAAATAAAAAAGACCTGACGCACTTTCGTTAATCAGGTCTTCATTATGATATGTCTTTTAGTTCGTTCCGGTATTCATCTTAATCTTTTTAGTAAGATCATTCACAACGTTTTTAAAACGTTCATCCTGCTGCAGCATTTCTTCGATTGATTTTATGGCATGAATAACCGTACTGTGGTCTCTATTGCCAAAATATTCACCAATGCTCACCAAAGATTTATCGCTGAGCTGTTTTGCTAGATACATCGACAGTTTACGGGCTGTTACAAAAAGCTTTTTGCGGGTTTTTTCTTTGAGCTTTTCTACTGGTATGTTGTAGTAGGAGGCCACTATTTTTTGTATAAAATCAACTGTAATCTCATTTGAAACGTATTCCACAAATTTACTGATCACTTCTCTTGCAAGTTCAAGGTCGATTTCCCGCTGATTGAGTGCAGCCTGTGCAATAAGGGAAATCAGTACGCCTTCCAACTCGCGAATATTGCTTCTTACAGAAAAGGAGATATATTCTGTGACATTATGAGGCAATTCAATACCATCTTTTTTCATCTTTTGCTGAATGATGGCCATTCTTGTCTCGAGCGAAGGAACCTGTAAGTCGGCCGAAAGTCCCCATTTGAATCTCGAAATCAATCTTTCCTGCATACCCGATAGGTCTTTTGGTGCACGGTCACAGGTAAAAATAAGCTGTTTGTTCTGCATGTGCAGGTAGTTGAAAATATTGAAAAATATCTCCTGTGTCTGCTTTTTGCCTTCAAAAAACTGGATATCGTCAACGATAAGTACATCTACATTCTGGTAAAAATTGGTAAATTCAGAAGCCGAACCATTTCCAATGGCATCGATAAACTGATTGGTAAAATGCTCTGAAGATACATAGAGTACATTTTTATCAGTCTGTGTTCTTAACACTTCATTGCCAATAGCATGCGCGAGGTGCGTTTTGCCTAAGCCCACATCTCCAAAAATCATAAGGGGATTGAATGAAGTACTGCCCGGTTTTTTTGCCACGGCCACACCGGCGGCTCTTGCCAGTCGGTTACAATCTCCCTCTATATAATTTTCAAAAGTATAATTGGGATTCAGATTTGAGTCAATTTTTATCTTTTGAATACCCGGTATAGCAAATGCGTTTAGCTTTTGTTCATTTAATTTAGGACCGCCTTGAATCGGATGCTTTGGCAATTCTTTTGTAGCTGCAACCACAGGCTGGTTTTGCAGTTGCTTGTGCGAAAAGGCATCTTTAGAAATAGAATACTTGAGCTTGGCATTGCTGCCAATTTCCCTGAGTAGGGCCATTCTGAGAACACCGATGTAGTGATCTTCAAGCCATTCGAAGAAAAACCTGTTAGGTACCTGAAGGGTGAGCGTATCCAATTCCAAAGATTTTGGAATAATGGGCTCAAACCAGGTTTTGTAGGCCGTCTCTTCAATTTGCTCTCTAATCAGCGCAAGACAATTTTGCCAGATGTTGATATGTGTTTCATTCATTATAATACTATGTTTGGACGAAAAAAAGTTTTAAAACTTTTTTCGATGGTCTTTCTGTCAATAATTAATACGCTAAAAACGTAAATA
>JBILRK010000045.1:0-8718 GCA_044372705.1 Saprospira sp.
ATTCGATCTTTAATCGCACAAAAATACATTTTATTTTATCTTTTCTAAGTTAAAAACTGCTGACATAGTGAAATGTATGCGAATCATTGTATTAAAATCTTAACTAAATCGATATATTTTTCAAAAACTATCGCCTCGTCAAATTCATTTAATGCCAATTCTCTTCCTTTTAAACCCATTTTTTTGAGTGTTTCGGTATCGCAGGAAATAATTTTTTTCATTGCATTGTATAGTGCTTCGCTGTCTCGGATAGGTACCATAAAGCCATTCTCTCCATCTACAACTGTATCTCGGCAACCTGGTGCATCTGTCGTGATAATTGGTTTTGCCATCGATATAGCTTCGAGCATAACTCTGGGCAGACCCTCTCGGTAGGAGGGAAGTACAACACAATCAGCATTTCTAATGTATTCCAAGACTTGGTCTGAAGGGCCAAAGTATTGAACAATATTTTTAAGTTGTGCATCATCAATTTCTGTCTTGCCAATACAGGAAGGGTTGTCAGTATCAATTTTGCCAACAATTTGGCATTGCGCATTTGGGTAATCGATTTTGATTTTTTCAGCTGCTGCCAAAAACTCTCTTATGCCTTTGTCCAAAAGTAGGCGACCAACAAATAAAAAAATAAATTGATCAGATGCTATAGATTTTTCCAAAGGCCGATATTGGTCGCAGTTAATTCCAGAACCTCTTATTAGCAATGTTTTTTCTTTCTTAACTAGCTTAGAGTCTATAAAAAGTAAACGGTCGTCATTGTTTTGGAAGGCAACAAAAGCAGCATTTCTAAAGGCATATTTATAGAGTGTTCTAGCCAGACGGCTCACCCAGTTATTTGCCAAAAAACTGTATCCCAAACCTGTAACCGTGCAGATAGCTTTTGTCCCGGATGTTTTAGCAGCAAATGTTCCATAAACATTTGGTTTAATGGTGTAGTGCAATGCCATCTGAATGCCTTCCTGTCTATAGATACGCCTCAATTCAAATACCAGTTTTAGATCTTTGATTGGATTAGTCCCTTTTCTATCCAGGTTTTTTAAGGCTATAAATTTAAATCCAGCTCTTTCAATTTGTAAGCTGTACTCGTCTTCTGGAGCTATTGCAATCATCTCATAACCCGAATCGCGAAGTTTATTCATCAACCCCATTCTGAAATTGATAATATTCCAAGCTGTATTAGCAACAACTGCGATTTTAGGTTTAGATTCTAACAAGGCAATCCGATTTTTATTATTTTTGTAAAATTATATTTTAAAATGGGCATTACAAAACCTTTTTAGCCATTCGGGCAATACTTTTTTTAGAATAAATCGGCTATGTTTCCTCTTCTGTTGTACGATAAGGGTATTGATATTTTAAATCTGCTCGATTATATACTGCTTCCTTTTCTAACGCTAGGGATTATATTTGTTTTTAACAATATCAAGAAAAAGCGATACAAAGATTCCCTTGTTGCGCAATATTTTATTCCAGCTCTTGTTTTTAGGTTAATTGGCACCTTTCTTACAGCCTGCCTCTACCAATATTATTATGGATATGGAGATACAACATGGTACTATATAGGCGCTTCAGATATTGCTAAAGCATTTTTTACCAAAGGATTTTCTGTTGGGATGGAAATGCTCATTTATCCTTACGATCTATATTCTCCTGCTGCAAAAGAATCAATTACCTATGTTTTTTTCTTTACCAATGATTCTATGCTGACGGTGGTGAAGACTGGGGCATTTTTTAGTATGCTTACCCTTGGCAGTTTTATAGGCGCCTCTTTTGGGCTAACCTTAATCTCCTTTATTGGAATGTGGATGTTTTACAGGGTTATGCAGGATTTATACCCACATTTGCACAGGCAGTTGGCCTATGCAATACTTTTTGTTCCTTCGGTTTGTTTTTGGGGAACGGGTCTCATGAAGGATCCATTGTCCTTGGGCGGGGTGGGGATGTTTGTTTATGGACTGTATTTTTTGTTTTATAAGACGGGCCAAAGAGGCTTGTTGTTACCAATAATTGCACTGATTATAGGGCTATATTATTCCATTGTTGTTAAAGCCTATGTAGCCGTAGCAGTTGTGCCAGCAGCAGTTGTCTGGCTTAGTTTGCTGTATAAGAACAAAATAAAAAATAAATTATTCAGGGCACTTTCGGTGCCATTTCTACTTGCTGTGGGACTTGGCTTTGGTGCAATTGCTTTGCAGCAGGTTTCTAAAAGCTTTAAATTGGAAGATATTGCGCTGGAAGCAGCCAAAACACAGTGGTGGATTGCACTTAATACCGAACAATTCGGAGGGACAGGTTATTCGCTTGGCGTATTTGAACCAACTACTGCTGGTATGCTCAAAAAAGCACCTGAAGCTATAAATGTTGCCTTGTTTAGGCCCTATCCTTGGGAGTCAAAAAAAATTATAGTGATTCCTTCGGCACTCGAAGCAGTTTTTACGCTCTTTTTTACCCTCTTTGTGTTTTTTAAAGTTGGACTATTTAGAACAATAAGAGAACTTTTTGCCGATCCTACGGTGCTTTTCTGCCTCATTTTTGCTTTGATTTTTGCATTCGCTGTAGGGTTCACTTCTATGAATTTTGGCGCATTGGCCAGGTACAAAATACCCGCTTTGCCTTTTTATTTTTCAGCTCTGGTAATTCTGTTGGATGCTAAAAACCGTAAAGCCACAATTGCAGCCTTTAATAAAGGAAATAGAACAGACACTAAGCAGATTATTAATAAGGAATTATCAAGCTTACCGCTCCAATAATTTTTCGAGGTAGTGCTGTCCAATTCCGAACTGACTTTTTAAAGCCTCAATTTCAGTTTCTATTTGATTGGAATCTTTGGGGGTTGATTTGTTTTTTGACCGGCCGGCTGTGATCATCAGGTTTTTAGGGGTATGTTCTCCCGAGATAAATTCAAAAACCTTGGTTTTGTATCCTTCTTTTTCCAGCAGCAAGGCCCTTATCGCATCAGTTAGCAGTTCGGCTTCCCTTTCAAGTAAAATTCCGTTTTTCAGGATGTTTTTCCAAGGAGCTTTGGGTGTCATCTCCTTCCTGATCTGTTTGTGGCAACAAGGTGCAACAACAATCAATTCTGCCCTATTTTCGATGCCCTTTGCAATGGCAATATCTGTTGCAATATCACAGGCATGTAAGGCAATAAGCACATCCATTTTGCCTTCAAATTGCATAATATCCATCGCCGAAAACTTCAAAGAATCAGTCCAGCCTAACACTGCTGCCTGCTCATTGCAGAAATGGCAAAGTTCTTTCCTAAGTTCAATGCCAATAATTTCAACATTCAGCTGCATTTTTTCTTTCAATAAATAACAGAGTGCAAAAGTTAGATAGCCTTTACCACTTCCCATGTCCACTATTCGAATTATTTTGTCAGTATTCTGGAAAATCTGATGCTGCTCGAATTGGGTAAGCATAATCTCGCAATACTTATTGATTTGTCGGTATTTATCCTGCTGATCGCTGAATACTTTTCCCTCTTTTGAACTTACAGCAAGTAGTTTTAAAAAGGCAGAATCTTCCTTTATAAGGTAATTCTTTCCTTTATTGTGTGTGTGTGCTACAATCTGTTCAGATTCAATTTGCTTAGTTCTCAATTGCGCCTTGTTTTTATTATTAAATAAGAGAACGGTTTCTTCTTCAGTGCTGATGAGGGTAGCGATTTTAAATGTACTCCCTAGCCAAAGCTCAATTTGTTTATCAAGTTCAAGTCCGGGTTCAATGTTTTGAGTAATATCTTTGTTTTTGAATCTCAAAGTGAAGGATATTAACTGCCCTTTTTTTGACTCTATAAGTTTTGCATAAATATTTTTAGGAGCCTCAGTACCCACTGCTTTACTTAAGCTAAGTTTAACAAAGGTTTTTTTGCGAATACAAGCATTCAGTTTATTTATGAAGGCTGAAATGAGCACATTATTTTCTGTCTTATCCATCTTATTTATTTTGATTTTGCTCTGCTGAAAAGACTTCCCAACATTTTCCAAAAGTAGATATTCAATTTTACCAACACATAAAAACCAAAAGCAAAGGGTCTTAGTAGCGTGAAGAAGATATTTTTCCGAAGAGAAATTGCCGGTACATTTTTATTGAATAAGCCATAATAAAGCTCTGTCTGATAATCTAATATTACTAAACCATCGACAGCATACTGTTCGAAAAGTATGCGCAATGCTTTCATTGCCCATTTGAATGTAGGGTCATCTCCATTGGGAATATTTTGCGATGACAAAAAATAGCCCTGAAGTCCATCCCAATCCAGCCGTACCTGATTAGCAAAAGAGCGCATTTCAAAACCTGTTTTATAAAATTTACTCAAGGCTTGTTCTTCAGGTCCAATTAAATACTCATGCTCAATGCCATTGCTGTATTGTTTGAAAAATTGGGCAAATGCCCAACTGAATGTCCTTTCTTCGCTTGCGTCGAACCTGTGAAAAATGCCCATTACATAGCTGTTGAGCCTTAGGCAGCGTTCTATTTCCTTTATTTTGTTTTCATCTGCCAATGCGAATAAAAATTCTTTACCAAGCAGCATCGCAGCATCCAAACTGTCATCATCCAAGGGTATTGAAGATAGTGAAGCGGCTTCAATCCATAAATCTTCGTTATCGCCAAGCGAATCTTTTATAAATTTTAAATAAGCTTTATCCTCCTCGCTTATGCAGAGCAAATGCACATGCTTTATCCACAATCTGCCAAGATGCTCAGCCGATTCCCCATTCAAGAGTACTACGTACTTTTTTCCCACCTGCAGCTCATACTTCAGGAACTCAATAACCTGAATAGGAGGGTGCGGATGAAATTCGGAACGGTAAATGATATAGTCGGGAGTCAAGTTAATTTGAAAATTTGAAAATCCGATAGCTATCGGATTGCTGATTTGAAAATTTTAAATGCAATATGCTAATCAAGGTTGGATTTTTTAACCAATATATCTGCAAAAAATTGTTAAACAATCAAATAGGTCACCCCTACGGGGCTTTTTCTACTATTTCAATTTCAGCTAAGAAGAGTTGACTCCTACGGAGCCATTTATTGCTCCAGCGGAGCGATCTGTTCTTAGTGTAAAATCCAGAAACAATTTTTAAGCCCCGTAGGGGCGACCTGTTAAAAAACGTATAGTTTGTACAAATGCCATATTGTCAGATTATAAGAAGTGTTGAAAATTATTACATCCTTTTAATTGAAGGGATTTTAAACAGGGATTCAATATACAATACTGTTTCGATGGTTATCGGATTAAACGAAGTTTAATGCTCAAAACTGGTATTTTACTGTGTAAAAAATAAACAGGTTATCTAACTTGAAAATCCGTCTTCCTAGAGGAAATAATCAGTATCGAAGATCTGTCCCTCGATAGCTATCGGGGCAGTATTTTCACGGTCAAATCTGTGTTTTAAAAAAGAATAAAAAAATACAGTCTTAATTTTACTTAGAAAAATTAGCAAATTAAAACGCTTTGAAGTTTCATTTTCAAATTTTCAAATTAACTCATCTTCAAATTTTACCAGTGCTGCCAAAGCCACCTGCCCCTCTGTCTGTCTCGCTCAAGTCATCAACTAGGGCCCAGGATATGCGCTCGTATTTGGCAATGACCATTTGTGCAACACGCTCGCCGGGCTCTATAACAATGGCATCAGTATTCAGATTTATAACAATTACCCCAATCTCACCACGATAATCGGCATCGATTGTACCCGGTGAATTTGGAATGGAAAGCCCTTTTTTGAAAGCCATGCCACTGCGAGGTCTTACCTGTGCTTCGTATCCAAGAGGCAGTTCAATGTACAAACCTGTAGGTATGATTGCCCTTTCCATTGGCTGCAGTGTTTTTGCTGTTTCTATATTAGCACGGAGGTCCATTCCTGCGCTGCCCTCTGTGGCGTAATCGGGTAATGTATAGGCTGATTTGTTGACAATTTTAACTTGCATGCTGTAATTATTTATGTAATCTTTGTAATTTAAGCTTCAAACTGTAAAGTTAATGAAATTTAATAATTGGCGTTAATAAGAATTCAAAGTAGAAAATTCTTGCTGAGAGAAAGTTTAGTATTGTGTAAACACATTATAGGTTAAAGCTAAAAAATATTTAAAATTGTTTATATATTTGGACAACCAAAGCCGAAATTAATGACAAGATTACTTGTGCATTTTTTCAATAAAAAAACTATATGAATTTAAAAATATTTAATTGCTTTATTATCTGCATCTTGTGCAGTGCAAAGCTTTGGGCTCAATTACCAAAAACAGAATTTAAGGGCTTTGGTCATATCGAATATTCTTTAGATTTTGTCAATCCTAATAAACCTGACTCTTATTTTATTTTGGGCGAACACGATTTATTCGTACAATCAAAAATAACAAAAAGGTTTTCCTACTTAGGAGAATTTGTCATTAGGTACAACGGCGCTTCAGCTACTAAGTTTTTGCCTTCTATTGAACGTACGCTTGTAAAATATGCTTATCTCAACAATCATTCGGTCATTTTTGGTAAAATACATACACCAATCAATTATTGGAACGATTCTTATCACCACGGGAGAGTTTTCTATCCTGTAATTTCACGCCCAATTGCATTCAGCCATTTTGTTCCGCTTCACACAATTGGTGTGCAGGCTCAGGGACAGAATATTGGTAAGTGGAACTTCGGATATGATGTTGTCGTAGGAAATGGTATAGCCTCAACTGATATTTTCGATAGCAATTCCTCACCCGGTATTGCAGCTGCAATTCATATCAAACCCATTGACGGTATGAGAATTGGAGTATCCCACTATTTTAATCGAATGGATGAGAATGGTTATGGCTCTCACAGTGGCCATGTCATGCCTACTGGAACGGCTTACAGGGGTCCGCTAGATTTTTACCTTAACAGTCTTTCTATTGCATATTTTGGTAAAAATTTTGAAATCCTAAGTGAAAGCTCCCGCAATTTAACAAGAACAGATTCATTGGGATTCGCTAATAATTTCAGTACTTTTCTCTATCTGGGCTATGTTATAAAAGAAAAACATGTACCGATGATAATGGTGGATTACATAAACATTTCAAATAATGATCTGCATTCATCGCCCATGGAATTGCTGAAATTGGGTTTAGGATATCGTTATGAATTCAGTCACCTCTTAAATGTGAAGGGCATGTTGGAATACTATTTTGAACATTCACATTCCCATCATGGTCCAGGTCCACAAAAAAATTATTTTGCCATAGAAATGCAATTGGCCTACGGCTTTTAAAAACACAAAAATGCAATTTTTAATCAGCTTATTTTTATCCCTATTTCTCGGCACTACTCTTCTGGCACAGACAGAAGAGAAGCTGATAATAATAGGTAATAAAACAGGCTTGACAGAACTGACATTAAAGGAGGCGAGAGATGTTTTCAAGGGTAAAATGGCATTTTGGAAAAATAAGGAAGAGGTGGTTGTTGTATTGCCTTCTCCGAAATCGGATGATGCGACAGGCGTAGCGAATGAAATATTTCAAACATCGGTTACCGGAATGCAAAAACATTGGTTGGCTTTGGTATTTCAGGGAAGATCCAATCCACCTGTATTTGTACAAAGTACCAGAGAGGCTATCGACTATGTCAATAAAAATCCTGGAGCAATTGCTGCTTTATATTGCAAAAGTTCAGAAGTGCCCGCTTCTTTAATCATAAAATTAAAATAATCAATTGGCCAAGTCAACTCATAAAAAATTTGTTCCTGCTTTTATTCTCAGTGGAATTTCATTGAGGATATGGTTGCCTTTTGCCATAAGTATTACAGTTTTTATTCTTGCAGCAGGGTTTTATTATCCCAAAAAGCAGGAAATTATATTCATAGAAAACTATAGTTCCAAAATAAAAGAACTTGCCAAAACCGTTGCCTTAGGTGTAGAACTTACCTTAAGTTCAGACAATTTCGAAGGTTTAAAAAAAACAATCGATTTAGCCAAATCCTCCTCTGAATTTGAATTTATTGCCATTGTTGAAACTCTGGATGACGGTACAGAACAGGTTTTTCAGGTGAATCCCGATAGTTTTGATGCAAAAATAGTGCTCAACAGGGATACGGTAAATTACATTTATGAAAGCTGTCGCATAGATTCCGAACTCTTGAAAGGCTATGTGTTGATTGCTTTTTCGAGGGATTTTATACAGGCCAAAATTTATAAGCTCAATTATCCAGTTTATCAGTTTCTTGTTATACTCTTAGTGGTTTCACTAATTGCCTTCTTGTTTTTTGCTAATACCATATCAAGACCCATCAGAAAACTTACCATCGTTGCAAATCAGCTCGAAAAGCAGAATTTTGACGTGGATATCAATGAAAATTCTGGAATAAATGAGCTTAGTAATCTTAATAATGCACTTTTTAGTCTAAAAACGGCACTGATTGATGCTAAAAAAAGAAATCAAGAATTTAACAAGCAGCTTGAACATGAAATAGAACTCAGAACCATAGACTTAAAGGAAGCTACAGAAAAATTGATAAAGGCTCAAACAGCTTCTAAATTTGGAAACTACGAATATGATTTAATTACAGGTAAGTGGACGCTTTCAAATGTTATGAATCAGATTCTGTCATTGAATGAAACCGACGGACCAACTGACCATTGGCTTAATTTTCTATGCAGCGAAGACAATGACGAGATCGTAAATAGTTTTGAAGATGCTATTTTCAACAGACAAGGCTTTCAAAAAGATTTTAAACTCAATTTTAAAGATGTATCAAA
>JBILRK010000046.1:0-8707 GCA_044372705.1 Saprospira sp.
TTAAGGTCAGACCAGTTATACAATCCGTTTCGATAAGAGGCCACAACTGATGTAGTTGAGCCATTGTTAAGTACTACTGTGAGTGAATCGCTAATACTAACATAAGTACTATCGAAACAAGTGAGCCAATAATAAAAGCTCATATGCGGATCGTTATACTTTGTAGCATCGAAAAGTGGAGAACTTATTTCTGTGATACCGGAATCGGAACGGCTGTCAGCATTTCCAGTGATATAACAATAGGAACCAAAATCATTCTGAATATCTCTATTTGGCATCATTCCCGACCACTGATACTGTGTACCGGGCACAACCCTTTCCCAGGCTCCATTGCTTATATTTCCGCTCAAGTTCCATCCAAAATCAAATACAAAATCGTCATAAATTGCAGAATCTATGGTAATATCGGGAGCTGTTGTGTTATTGATATAAATCAAAGAATCGGCTGTCATATAGCCCCATTTTCCGGCAATAACATAATATTCCTCCTCTTGTGCACTCAGATTATATGCTCCGAATGTGTTACAAAAAGTATCAATCTCGTAGAAATTGGCAGAATGAAGAAATTTCACCTTTGCATCGGCAACACCTTGTGTTGAATTTGATAACTCGAAAACATTGCCCGAAACGCTAAATGGAATAGCCGGGTTTAAAGAAACATCCAAACGAATAATGCTATCGTGCACAAAATTTACATTGAAAGTTTGTGGGACAAAACCTTCTTTTCGGAATCTAACCTGATAGTTACCGGCAGTGTGAATGCCAGTTTTGTAAGAACCGTCAAGCAAGGTATTATCGGAGATAGGATTTGCGACAATATCAACCAAAACATCGAATAATGGATTTCCGTCTGCACTATTGCTGACGATGCCCTCAATTCTGCAGGCACGCAAATAATTGGGTTCAATTACATGCAAACCAGTATTGATATCGGATGCAACAATGATACCTGAATTGAAATAAGGATATACTCCCCAGCAACCTAAAAAGCCATTTCCATAAGGCAGGTAGGTATCGTATTGAGCTGTAAGTACTAAATTGTCGGGATGTTTACCATCTAAAACAACTATTCCTTCGGTATAATAGGAGGAAATAACATAATCGTTAATAACATGGACATTGTGCGGAATAGGCAAATTATCTGCAGGCACTTTCCATTGGTCCAAAAGTTTGATGTCGCTAAGATCGCTCACATCGTAAGACTCAACAAAGGCTCCTGCACGCTCATCGGTACTAAAAAGATAATTGCTATTATCAGACAGCCATACATTGTGTGTAAAATTAAAACCTGTACTTTGAATGTTAATAAGCTGAGGGCTTGTTTTATTACTGATATCATAAGCCGAAAAATAACCTGCAATAATATGTGCACCCCACAAAGTATCTCCTCGCACATACATATCATGTGCATAAACATTGCCCGCAACGCCTATATAGACTGGATTCTGAGGGTCTGCATTCAAATCAAAAATCATGGGTGCTCCATTAAATAGATTTGTCCCGGCAAGATATAGATAACCGCTTTCGTCTATGTAAAGCGTATGTGCATTTCTTACAGTGTCGGTTCCTACCGGTAGTAACTTGTAATTGTATGATATTCCTGTGGAAATGGTTGATAAATCGGCAATAAGCAAGCCTTCACCCACTTGTTCCGAAACAACATACATATATTTATCCCAGGTTTTTAACTCGCGCCAGATTGTTTGACCTCCTGGTATAAAAGCTACTTCTGTTGGAGTAGCAGGGGTTGAAATATCTACTATTGAGGCACCGCTGTAAGCTCCAACTAATGCATACTCTTTCCCATTTGGTGCATTGTATCCCCATATGCTGCTGAGGCGTTCAGGATAAGGAAGGTAACCTACTCTGTTACAATTTAGACCTGGACTTTGAGCAAATAATCCTGATGACAGAAGTAGTAAATATACAAGAATCCTTTTCATAAAAGCTTATTGTAAATATAGTTTTGGATATTCTACCCACAATACTTTTGCATGTTGAGCAATGCAATTTTTCCAGATATCGGCCGAAAATGCAATACAGATAACTGCAGCAGTTGGAACATTGTCAATTAAAACGTTGTCGAAAAGATTCACAAATTCAGTAAAACCAGGATTATGCCCAAAAAGCATCACCGAATCTGAACCATCATCAAAACTTCTTACTATGCTCCATATGTCAGATGTATCGGCAAGATAAGCCTTATCTTCCACTTCAATTTTTCCTTCTAAATATTCAAAAGCATTTGCAAAAATTTTTGCTGTAGACAAAGCTCTTAACGCAGGACTAGACACCAGTAAATCAGGGCGAATTCCTTTCATAGAAAGCAATTCGGCCATAAATGGTGCGTCGCGTTCACCTCTTTTATTTAAAGGTCTTTCGGCATCAGAAATACTGTCGTCTTTCCAACTTGATTTAGCATGCCTTACCAGGTATAGTATTTTCATAGGTCAAAATTATATTCAATACAAAGGTATTAAAAAATTAAAGTTTAGCAACAGAAAAGTCTGTAAATGGGATTTTTTTGATAAAATATTTTGCTGCTTGAAAATTATTACAAATATTTGAACCCGGATATTATAGAAATTGTTCTAATATCAAAGGTTAAGAGTTTGATTGTGCATGATTTTATCGAGCCAATCTATTCAGAACCAACAAACAAAACCAAGCCTAGAAATGAAAATATATTGTGTTCCCGGATTAGCCAACGATAAAAGGGTTTTCGACAAGCTGAGTCCTCTGCTTTTGAGTCAGGACATCACTTTCCTGGAACATATTCCCCCTGCCCACCCAACAGAGAGCATGAAAGATTATGCTCGAAGATTAAGTGCTGGTATTAAAGATTTTCAGGAAGATTCTGTCATAATCGGGATGTCGCTTGGAGGCTTAATTGCGGTTGAATTATCTAAAATACTTCCGATGAAAAAGGTTTTCCTGGTTTCTACCATTAAGCATCCAAATGAATTTCCATGGCAGATCAAAATGTTAAAAAACCTTCCGCTCGACAAGGTGCAACTGCCTGCCTGGCTCATTAGAAAATCCTTAAAACCTGTTGCATGGCTTTTGGGCGTTACCAATTCGACCGGGAGAGATCACTTACAATCAATGATTGATTCAGCCTCTGAGGATCACATTGCCTGGGCACAGTACGCAGCTGCAAACTGGGACAATCGACTTATACCCAATCACTATGTTCACATTCATGGCACCAAAGATGAAATCTTCCCGGCTGCATATGTCAGAGCCAGCCATTTTATCGAAGGCGGCAATCACTACATGATCATGGAAAGAGCCAAAGAAGTTGCTAAGATTATCAACGCTGAACTTGAAAAAATCATGCAATCAACTAAAGTTCAGGCTTTAAATTCAAGATAATTTAAGTCGACAGATATTTTTTATATCTTTGTAGTGTAGCCCAAAATATACACTATGCAATTCAATTTTGACCGTGAAGCCCCTGAACCTGCCGAGGTTGAATACGTACACAAATTTTTTAAACCATGGGAATGGCTTACCGATCCTCAGTTCTCGGGCTTGGAAAACATTCCTGCTGAGGGGCCTGTTCTGTTCGTAGCAAATCACACCATTATGGGCGGATTGGATGTCCCCCTTGTTTGGTTTAAACTATATCGCGAAAAAGAAATTTTTCTGAGAATGCTGGTCGATCATGCTCATTTTCAGGTACCATATCTAAGGGATTTTCTGGTTAAATTTGGTGAAGTAGAAGGCACACGTGAAAATGCAGCAGATTTAATACGCAAAAAACAGTATGTCCTTGTTTTTCCGGGTGGAGCGCGCGAGGCTTTCAAGAAAAAAGGAGAAGCCTACCAGCTAATCTGGCGCGATCATATAGGTTTTGCTAAATTAGCCATTCAGTTTGGCTGCACTATAGTGCCACTGGCTTCAGTAGGCCCTGAGGAATGTTATGACATAGTTTACGATGCCGACGATTATATGAAATCACCTTTTGGTAAAATGATAGAAAGAATGGGCATTCGAAAAGATTTACTAATTCCTGTTGTGAAGGGCGTTGGTCCTACCCTCTTACCCAAACCACAACGTTTTTATTTTCATTTTGGCAAAGCAATAGATACAAGTCATTACAAATTTAAAGACAGCATCAAAAATGCATCTGATTTGAGGGATAAAGTCAAAACAGAACTGGAAAGCGGCATAGAACTGCTTTTGGAAATTCGAAAAAATCAACCAAAAGAAAGTTGGTTCAAACGATTTGTAAAGAAAAAGGTAAAATTCGACCTCAGTAAAAGGAAGAAGGGCTAATTTAGGATTTCAACTCCTTGTCGATTATTTCAATCATCTTGTTGAACTCATCTATTTTAAATAGTCGGGTCAAAAAAATAATTTTTCCATTTTTATCAATGATAACATTGCGGGTAACACCCGATTTCTTTCCTGCAATTTTTGTGAAAATTTTGGCATCGGGATCCAAAGCAAGCGGATAGCTAATATTGGTCTGTTCTTTGAAAGCCAAGACCTTTTCAAGTGGCTCATCATAGTCAACTCCTATGATGTAAAGCCCTTTATCCTTGTATTTTTTCCAGATTTCATTTTCAATATGTGGCATTTCTTCGCGACAAACGCCACACCAACTTGCTGTGAATTGCAGCATAACAACTTTTCCTTTCAAATCGTGTAGAGAAACAGCTTTTCCATTGTCGAGTGTGAAGTTGATATTCTCTAAGGTGTCACCTATTTTGACATAAAAACCTCTCTCGTCCATTGCTTTTGAATCTGAAAGATTTTCAGCAAGGCTCGGCAAATTTTGACTTTTTAGAACTGTAAAGTTCATTAACAAGGCAAAAAATATAATGAATTTAAACATAAAATATTTTACGATTTTTAAATAAATTTATGCTGTATATCGATTGAATTATTCTTTTGTGAACATCCATTTCACCAATTCTCTCAGCGTAGTTTTTTTGCCATACATCAAAATTCCGGCTCTGTAAATACGGCCCGAAATCCAAACAAAAAGCCAACAAGTACACAAAAGGAAGAACAAAGACAATAAGATCTGCCACATTGGAGGTTCAAAAACAATCCTTGCCGGCATAACCACCGGAGAAAATAAAGGAAAAATAGAGGCAAAAACACCCAAACTGCTATTGGGGTCTTCGATGACAGCAATTCCAATATAAAATGCCAAGATAACCGGAATAACTACGACCATTGTCAGCGATTGTCCTTCACCCCAATCATCGCCCATAGCAGCGCCTATAGCAGCAAAAAGAGATGCATAAAGAACATACCCGGCTAAAAAGAAGAGCATAAAAAAGAAAAATATTTCAAAATAGTTAAAGGACCAAAGTTCCTGCAAAATTTCAGCAAAATTTTCCATTTCGTCGGGATTTACTTTTGCAGTCTGCATCATTGAATTAGCGTTTTGCAAACGCCCAACAAAAAAGAGGCTAACAATGAAATTTAAGGTCGGAATTGTGATGGCCCATATTCCAAATTGAGTGAGACCCACAGCGCCAACACCTATAATTTTGCCCAACATCAGCTCGAATGGCTTTACCGAAGATATAATAATTTCTACTATCCGATTGGTTTTCTCCTCCATCACCGAGCGCATGACCATATTGCCATATATAATGATAACAAAATATATTAGAAACATCATGACGCCACCCAAAAAAGTAGCTACATAAATTCTACTGCCCGATACACCTTTTTCTTTTTTGGATTCGTCACCTAAATTTTTTGGATCGAATTGAATGTCGGAGCTTTTAACTTCGGCTTTTTCAAGTTTTGAAGTTTCAATACCCATATCGGCCAATTTTACCGATTTAAGCCTTTCTGCTAAAACTGTTTGAATATAAGACTGAGCATTCATCCCCAATTGCTGATAGGCAAAAAACTCTACTTTAAGATTTTTTAATTCAGCTATTTGTTGCGTATTTTGAACCTCTGATTTAGGGATATACAATATACCATCAAAGCCATTTTCTTCCAGTGATTTTTTTAATTCATCTAATTTTTTCGTCTTGTTATATTCGAAAACCACCTGACTGTTTGATGCCAAAGCTGAACTATCGAGTCCCAAAATTCCTGAATCATCAATCACGGCAACTTTTTTCTGTTCTGTTCCAGATGTCATCAGAAACATAATAACAATAAAAAATATCAGGAAACCGATAGGTGTTATTAAGGTTGTCAGAATAAAAGACTTTTTCCTGACTCTTGTCATATATTCCCGCTCAATAATTAATCCAAGCTTACTCATAATTGCAGTGTTATTTTTGAACAGTTTTAATAAATATCTCATTCAAGGATGGTAAAATTTCTCTGAAAGAAATAATTTCTATATCCCTGGAAATCATTTCACTGAGCAGTTTATTTGGGCTTGTACCATCGTTAAGCTTTAAAACAGCTTTGCCTTCAGAAACAGATACAGGCAAAGCAACCGCATCGATAGCATTATCAAAATTGCCTTTAAATTCTACCTCAAAAAGATGTTCTTTAAACTGATGTTTTATTTCTGATACTTTGCCGTTAAGCACATTTTTGCCTTCATGTATCAGTACAATTTCCTCGCAGATTTGCTCTACCTGTTCCATTCTGTGCGTTGAAAAAATTATACTGGTTCCTTTGTTCTTGAGTTCCAGGATCTCATCGCGGATAAGATTTGCGTTGACAGGATCGAGACCCGAAAAGGGTTCATCAAGTATTAGCAGCAGCGGGTCGTGAATAATTGTGGCTATAAATTGAATTTTCTGCTGCATGCCCTTCGACAACTCTTCCACCTTTTTATTGTGCCAGCTGCCAATATCGAATTTATTGTACCAATATTCAATTTTATCCTTAGCTTCTTTTTTAGTTAGACCTTTTAAACGCGAGAGATAGGTAAGCTGCTCTCCTACTTTCATTTTTTTATAAAGTCCACGTTCTTCGGGCATATATCCTATCTGCATTCTATGTTTTGCCGATAGCATTTCTCCATTAAACATAACTGAACCCGAATCGGCCCTTGTAATTGATGTTATGATTCGAATAATAGAAGTTTTACCTGCACCGTTTGGACCTAATAGGCCAAAGATACTGCCTTTTTGAACTTGAAAGCTGACATTGTCAACTGCTATTTTGGTTTGGTATTTCTTAAATACCGATTCAAGTGATAAAATATTCACAGAATTATAATTTTGTTGTACAAATGTAATATCAAATAATCAAAGTAGTAAACCTAAACGACAAATAACGATTTTTAAACGACTTACAAATAATCAGAAAAAATGTTTATTTTTTTTAAAAAAAAACAATGTTTTGTTAACTTTGCCCAAAGTAAAAATATTTGATTTTCAAATCATAAATCAATTAAATACCACAGCTCTAAGCTTTTAATAATCTCAACACTGTTTTTTGATATTAATTTATTGTACAATGCTCAAATTCAAAAAAAAATCAGCCCATATTAGTTTCGAAAAATGAAATCAACAACCAACTTTCTAAACAAGAAATTAAAATATTGAAACCTGAAGAAATTGAAAAATTAAAAAATTGCAAATTCAAACCCTGCAGTTTTTTATATTATTTTTGACAAAGTTGTCAGCCGTGAAAAATATCTCATTTACCTATCAGAACAGTAAATGAAAAAATCCAAACCATAAAACTGCACTTATATGAAGTATTTAATTCTATCAATAGCTTACATTCTGATTTTTTATAGCTCCAAAGCATTGATTGCCCAAGATCTGAACTCCACAGATATAAATTCCATTAAAAAAAATGCTGCGATTGCACATAGTGTTAATACTGCGAGTAATGATAATGAGGTTTCAGTTGATGCCAAAATAATCGAAGTGTACGGGCAACAGTTTATGGATAATAATCCTGAGCTTTTTCCAATCTTTAGAAATTTTATACATGAAAGAATTGAGTATAAAACTGAAGCCCAAAGCCCTGATGAAAAATATCCTAAACTTTCATCTTTTGGTTTAAGAAACAAAAACAACCCCTCTCTTAGTCGAGATCTTTCTTTTAACAACCATACTTTTAACCTATTAAAGTATAATATTTCTGCTTTTGAGCCATTGACTCAAATAATCAGATTCGACAATAGTGACATACTCATTATCGTCAAACCTTACAACAACCAGAATAAATCAAACTAATTCAAATTTTATAATTTGCCTGATTATGAAACTGTTTACATCTGTAGTTTTTCTTCTTTTTTTCAGCATTTGCATTGGCTCTGCTCAAAATTATAACATGTCAAACGGCAACGCTACGACATGCTCCGGCAATTTTTTTGACAGTGGCGGATCGGCAGGTACCTATGGCAATAATCAAACCTTCGTCTTTACCATTTGCCCCTCTACACCAGGAGGAAGAGTACAGGTAAATTTCACAAGTTTCAACATTGAAAATAGCTGGGACTTTTTGACAGTGTTCGATGGCAATAGCGTTGCAGCGCCATCATTGGGCACTTATACCGGTACCATTGGCCCTGGCATCTCGCAAGCTACACTTGGAAATGCCAGTGGTTGTCTAACTTTCAGATTCACTTCAGATGGATCAGTTACTTTAGCTGGATGGACCGCTATTATTTCCTGTACTGTTCCCTGCCAGACGATCAATGCGAATATTGTGAGTACAAATCCAACACCACAGGGAGATGGCATTATAAGAATCTGTCAGGGTGGCTCAGTTTCCTTTTCTGGTAGTGGCACTTTTTCAAACTCAGGTG
>JBILRK010000047.1:0-8603 GCA_044372705.1 Saprospira sp.
TGGAGGATATCGTCGCATCGGGTATTTTGCCAGATGGTGCCTTACAACTTGTATGCGGTTCGGGTATTGGCATTCTCGATCCCGTGATGTCGCAGGATATTGTCACCTTTACCGGCTCGGCGCATACTGGGACTTTTTTGAAAACCTTACCTTCGATTATAAACAATGCAGTTCCATTTAATATGGAGGCCGATTCGCTCAACTGTTCGGTATTAGGCCCTGATGCTGAGCCCGGAACGGAGGAATTTGACCTTTTCATCAAAGAGGTACGCAAAGAGATGACTGTAAAATCGGGACAAAAATGTACTGCAATACGCAGAATTATTGTGCCGGAGCATCTGGTCGATGCGGTTCAGACGGCGCTTGGCAAGCAATTGGACTCGACAAGTCTGGGCGACCCTTCGGTTGAAGGCGTACGCATGGGCCCCCTCGTCACCCGCGAACAGGTAGAGGAAGTTAAATCGAAGGTTAGGGAACTTGCACAGGAAGGACAAATTGTTTACGGCAGTCTCGATGATTTTGAGGTGATTGGTGCCGACAAAAATAAGGGTGCTTTCATGGCGCCAATTCTGATGGTGAACAGCAATCCTTTCCAAAACCTGAAGGTGCATAGCATCGAGGCCTTTGGTCCTGTGAGTACGGTCATGCCTTATAAAAATCTGGACGAAGCCATTGAATTAGCTCAGATGGGCAAAGGCTCATTGGTCACTTCCATTGCTACTTTCGATGATAAAATCGCTAAAGAATTTGTGTTGGGCGCAGCAACACATCACGGACGAATACTGGTATTAAATCGTGAATCGGCCAAGGAAAGTACAGGACATGGTTCTCCAATGCCTTTGCTTACACATGGTGGTCCAGGTCGTGCTGGCGGAGGAGAGGAGATGGGCGGTGTGCGTGGTGTGATGCATTACCTGCAACGAACAGCCATTCAGGGCACACCCACTACCCTATCGGCCATTACTGAGGTGCATCAATATGGTGCCAAATATATCGAGGACGATGTGCATCCCTTCCGCAAGCATTTCGAAGACCTGCGCATCAGCGAGACCTGGATAACACACAAACACACCGTTTCGGAAACCGATATCCACAATTTTGCCAATGTGAGCGGCGATAATTTTTATGCGCATATGGATGCCACTTCATTGGAGGGTACCATCTTTGAACAGCGGGTTGCACACGGATATTTTGTATTATCTAAAGCCGCCGGTCTTTTTGTAGAACCGCGCAAAGGCCCTGTGATGCTCAATTACGGGCTGGATGAATGCCGCTTTGTAAAACCGGTTTATCCCGGAATGACCATTGGTGTTCGCCTGACTGTAAAAGAAAAAGTTGATCAGGAAAAAAGAAGTCCCGAAGACATAGCCAAAGGTATTGTAAAATGGTTGGTTGATATTTATGACCAAACAGGAGAGACCGTTGCACTGGCAACTATTCTGACAATGGTAATGAAGAAAAATCAGGGCTAATTTCATTTTTGTTAAAAATAGGTCAAATCCAAAAACACTAGGTTTTATCTTATATGAACTCAAATAATTATCGCATTTCTGATTTTTCTCCTCACCTTTTCTGGGATACAGAACGTGAAAAATTAGATTTTTCAAAATCAAGAGAAACCATAATTTACCAGGTTTTGGAATATGGACTAATGCGGGATTGGATTTTATTGCAAAAAATTTACTCCAAAGAAATTATTAAAGAGGTTGTATTGAATCTTAGGCAAATGGATCCAGTTACCCTTTCTTTTGTTGCGCATTACCTAAAAGTTGATAAATCTGATTTCAGATGCTACAAAAACACACAGTCAGAGAGGAACTTTTGGAACTCTTAACATACCTAATGAACCAAAATGAGTTCAATAATTTTGTTTTAGTTGGAGGCACAGCATTGTCCTTACAAATAGGACATCGGATATCTGTCGATATAGATTTGTTTGGAAAATGTGATTTAGAAGATTTTCCTTTTGCCGAAATTCTAACCGCTTTTGGAAAAACAACCATTTTAAAAAAGAGCAAAAGAATACTAATTTTCTCTGTAAATGGTATTAAAGTAGACCTTGTAGATTATCAATACGACTTGTTACAGCCTCCTTTGATAATAGATGGTATCAGACTTGCCTCTGAGATGGATATAGCCGCAATGAAATTGAACGCTATTGCAGGAAGGGGGTCAAAAAAGGATTTTATCGATTTTTATTACTTACTCAAAAAGTTTTCAGTTGATGAAATGCTAGCTTTTTATCTAAAAAAATACCAAGACGGTTCAGAATTTCTCGTTCGAAAAAGTCTTTGCTATTTTGATGATGCAGATAAAGATGAAATGCCTTACATGACAGAACAATTGGACTGGGACGAGATTAAGAATAGTATCAAAAAGGAATTATAGCTTATTACCCCCAACATTAATAAAAATCTAACCCGTACAAATCTTTCTCAATTGTAATAACCTAATACAGCGGACTTGCCGGAAGTTGAGTATCTAAAACCCATTCTTTGGTGTTGGTATAATATAATTTTGAGCGGCCTGTTTCTGTATCCCAAACCAAAATGTTATAATAGTATTGATTGTTATAAACAAAACTGTTCTGGTCCATCATTATTTTTCCGCTGCTGTCTGACAAAATATCGCCATTTGCTACAGCAGGACTGTATTTCAATGCAAAAATAAGCAATGCCGCTGAAGCCATTAGAAGGGAAATTGACGATATAATTTTGTACATGAAAATGGATTAAAAGTTTTTTAGTTGGTATAATTTTTATTCGACTTATTATTGAGTTCTTTTCAAAGACAAAATACCGTTGTAATCGGATAATTGAAGCAGGTCATTGGAAAATGATGCATTATAAACAGTTTCTATTTGATCTTTCCCGTATAGCATTATTTTATTGTCGTTCATTTCCCATTTTCCGGACCTTTCCTCAATTTCATTTTCGACAACCTTGTAATTTCCGTTGCTGTCCAAAATTAGCGCTAAGTCTCTTTCAAACATTAGGCTTTCATCGATACTTATTACTTTCCAGCTTCCAATAAAATCTGACATTTTATAATTATAATTAACATCCACTTTAGGCATATGCTCATCAAAAGGAGGGCTTTCATCGTTTGTGAAATAAGAACCAAATTCAATTATTTCATCCTTTTTTATGTCGTAAAATTTATTTTTATCAATGATTAACTTTTTATCGGTCTTAACAAGCTCTAAATTTGCGTATTGATTTTGAATAATTAGTTTTTTTCCGTCAGCCGATATATCATACTTAACAATCTCTGTAAAACCGAAATTAATTATCAGAAAATCTTTTTTGCTGTACCACTTTGCGTTTACTTCTTTAAAATTTGAAAAGCTTGTCCCGTCGGAGTTAAATTGAATTAGTTCCCCCAAATCTTCTGTATTTATTCCGTCTCTGTTTGAAAGAAGCCAAGTTCCAAGCAAGGTTTTTGAATATTCTTTTTTAGGAAGTTTATAGTTTTTGGAAACATTTTTAAATGCCGATATGCCACCCTCCCTCATCATTTTTAGGCTTTTGGCATTGATAGCGCTAATTTCAACTTCCAGCATTGTGTAATTTTCCATACTGCATTTCAAACTCTTATTATCACTGCCTAATTCCCAGGCACCACTACTTTTTTCATCAGAACCAAATTTTGAAACTTCGACCGTTTTATCTTTTTTAAAGACAATTTTGAACAAATCTTCATCCGGTATTATCATTTCATTCTCTTCTTCAATGAGCCAAGTTCCTTTGGTCAACAATTTTTCAACCTTAGATGACTGAGCTTGAAGTTGAGTTATAACTATGGATATCAAAAACAAGGTAATTATGGCTTTCATGGTTGCATTTTTGATGACTTTTCAATCTTTCAAAGTTAAGCACTTAAGTTTATTCTTTTTTATTTAATGTATTTCTTTGGTCAAAAAAGTGTAATTTTCTTTGAACAATTTACTATCTTGCTTCTTCAAATACATAATTCAAATTGATACTTTCCTAACCAAACATTAAAATTATTTATTATGCTCAAATTTTTAAGCTCATTTGCTTTGTTTGTGCCACTACTTTTGGCATTAAACCTAAATGCACAGAATGTTATTTGGGGTGTTGGTTCTACCAATACGAATTCAGACACTATCGGACGTTTTTTAAAGCCTTTTGGTTCGGGTTCTAATGCCTGGACTGCAGTTAGTATATTTCATGGAAATGTCACTGGTTGTACACAGGTTTTACCTGGAAATGCTTTTTGGACCCGCTCCACTACGGGACGTTCTATTGGTAATTTCTTCGGCAACAGACCCGCAATGACTTCGCCTACTGTGGCAGATGGTGTAGGGCTTTTCGATTCCGATTATTTAGATAACAATGGAACTGCTACCTTCAACTCTGGAACAGCTCCAACAGGATATAACTGTGGAGGTACTGTGCCTGGTCACCGTGGTGAACTTCATAGTCCTACTTTTGATTTATCAGGTTACACTGACTCAACTGTCAGCGCAGCTTTTTATCTGTACTACCGCCCATTTACCATTCGTGAACTTTCCATTGGATTTTCGACAGATAATGGCGGTACCTGGACCGATTTTGACATCACTCAGGGAGTTGCAGCAAATGCCGAATTCTTAACTTCAAGAATCGAAATACCGCTTTTTGGTGTTTTGGATGGCGCAACTAATCTGACTCAGTGTAAAATCCGTTTTACCTTCGATGGTTATTATTATTTCGCAATGGTGGACGACCTTTCGCTAACTATTACGCCCGATTATGATTTTGCTATCAGCGGACAGACTGCCGGCAACACACTGGGCGATGGTTTTACAACTACTTATACTTCCGATTATCGCTTTTCGCCAATCACACAGCAGGACCTTAGTAACTATTTCTACACTGCACGCGTCACTAACTTTGGTGCTAAAGACATCCTTCCCGCCAACAATGCCAGAATTAATTACATCCTTGAAAAACAGGTTGGAACAGGTTGGAGCAGCATCTTCACAGGTTCAATTCCGGTCGATACCGTACGTTCAGAAGAGCTTATTACGCCAGATCAGGCAAATTTCCCCAATCTCAATATGATTGACACTTTCGGGAACTACAGAGCAACCCTTATTGCCGTTCACAATCTTCCCGATGGTAAAACATCGAACGATACGCTGCGCCATACATTCAGCATTACTGAAAAATATTTTTCAAGATGCCGTCTCAACACGACCGATAATCAAGTTTTTGCCAATAGACCAATTTTCCCTGGAGCCTCAGCTGGTAATGTGGTAACAGAATTTGAACATGGTTCAATGTTCTACTTCCCTGGCGGTGCACGCGACAGTGTAAGACTCGATTCGGTAAACTTCAGAGTGTATGCACCAAACTCACTGGTAAGCGGTTTTACTGCTGCACCCATCACAGTTCGTGTTTATGAATTCCGCGATGTGGACGGCGACGGCACACTCAATACCAGTGCAACAACCAACGAACTTTCATTAGTTGGTATCGGACTCGATACTGTGCCACTCACTGCCGGACAGTACCGTGCAAGGACTGTAAGCGTTATCGACCTGAATACTTTTTCTACGCTGTACCTTAAAGATACCAGTGTTTATTTTGTAACCTTAGACCAGCGTAATGCACAGGGTTTGGCAGTAGGCACTGCTTACCGCTGCGCCTGGTATGGTGCCGACGAATTGAACTACTCAATCAATGCGGCTATTTTGGCAGATATGAAGCCCCGTCACCCAGCTCCTGCACGTATTGCTCAAGCAAACAGTACCACTTTTGTGTCAGCAACCAACGACTGGAACTGGATTGGTTTTGGTGCCGATCTTACACCGTCTATACGTTTGGTGTTAGGTGGCAATCTTAATCCATTTGATACTACGATTGTCAATCCGGTTGCTATTGGTGATTTTGAAGACATCAATGCCGAGATGAATATTTATCCGAATCCTGCCGAAGATGTACTGAATCTTAAGCTTGTTTTCGACAATGAAATTGCTACTGCAACTTACATCTTCACAAACATCAACGGTCAGGTACTGGATGTAGTGAACCGTAAAAATCTCAAAGAAGAAATTTACAGCTACGATATCAGCAGACTGCCTGCAGGTGTTTACTTTGTAACTGTTAAAACGGACAAGGGGCTTCGGACCCAAAGATTTATCAAACAATAACAAACATTATTGTAAAGGGGTAACATTTTTTAGTGTTACCCCTTTTTTCATAATTATTGTTGAGTATTTTATTGGATTTTCAGGTAAATTTATCTTATTATTGCAGTCTTTTAAATTTTTGGCAAAAAATGCCTATTTTTTAAACATCGAAATTTCTGACAATTATGTTAAAAATCAATTTCACACAAATTTTAATGTCCTTGGGCCTAGTTCTGTCAGTAATGGGACTGAATGCTCAGCCCATTCTTACAGAGAACTTTGAAGGCACTATGGGTGGCAACGGTTTACCTACAGGCTGGGCTCAGGTTATCAGCGCAGGAAACACACAGGGCTGGAGAGTTGGCAACGAAGCTGCTGCCGGCTCACAGTACTTTGCTGTACCTGCAACTACAAAGTTTCTTTACATCAATGATGATGACTGTAATTGCAACATGGCCAATGAGCGCGCTATCTTACCTGAACTGAACTTTAGTACAGTATCTGGGGTGTCCATCAACTTTGATTTCTATTCAGAGCAATATTATGGCTCACTTTGGGGCGTTGAAGTAAGTACCGATAGCGGTGCTACCTGGACCAGCGTTTTAAGCGAAGGTACCAACAGCGGTGGATGGTCAAGTAAAAGCGTTAACCTGGGTGCCTATGCAGGTCAACCAAGAGTTTGGATTGCATTCAAGTATGAAGACCTTGCTCAGTGGGCTGGCGGTCTTGCCGTAGACAACATCTCAGTTGAACCAACTCCTGCATTTGACCTTGCTTTGGGTCTTCCATCTGAAGATGCCAACGGTTGGACACGCGATATCGTTCGTATTCCCGGTTTCCAATACATGCCAGTTAATCAATTGGAACTTGCAGAACTACTTTTTGGTGCTACAGTTACCAATCGTGGTGTGAATGCTGCTCCTAATACTTATGTTCGTTTAAATGTTGAGCGTTTTACTGCTCCTGCTACATTCACCAATGTTTATACAGATACCATACAGTATGGTAATGTTGCCTCTGACTCTACCGTTTGGAATGTAAAAGATATGTCAAGCATGTCTTGGGCAACTGTAGGTGCTTACCGTTATGAGTACATTGTTGTTTCTGACAATACTGACGAAAAACCAACTAGCGACACTGTAAGAGGCTTCTTCAATCTTACTCAGAATTTATGGTCAAAAGTTGACCTTGCAACAGATGGTGGTCCTTTTGGTGACAATGCATACCTTCCGGGTGTAACTGCTCCAAACTTTGTTGCTTTACAAGAATGGGGTACAATGTACTACATGCCTAATGGTCTTGGCGAAATCCTCGACACACTTCAGGTTCGCTTGTTCTCTGCTACTTCAGCTACTGCAACTCAGGCTTCTTATCAGGCCCGTATCTACAAAATCGTTGACAATGGCGATGGAGTACTCGATATCCTTGTTGACAAATCACTCCAGGCTATTGTTACAGACACTGTTACTGTTACTCCAGGTGCTGGTTATGTAAGAAACCTTACCAACTTTGTTGATATCAACACCTTCAACACTTTTGAATTCAAGGATACTTCAATCTATTATATTTCAATCTATCAGCAAAATACAGTTGCTCCAGGTTTGAACAATGGTCTAACTGGTGCACAAGGTATCAGAAATGGTCTTTTTGTTTATGGACAAACTATCAATCATGATGGTTTTGTTTATGGCAATGGTTCAAATTTCCAGTTTTACAATCCTTTGATTGTTCAGGATGGCGCTGCTTCAGGCCCAGCTCCTGCCATTGAAGCTTTTGAATACGGATGGAGTGGTGGTCCTGAACCATCAATGGTTTTGAAATTTGCTTCACCAACTTCAGTTAAGCCAACAGTTGCTGAATTGGAAGGTGTAGAACTTTTCCCTAACCCAACAGTAAAAGACTTTACAGTAAACCTTCAGTTGGACAATGCCTCTGATGTAAAATACATTCTTACAGATTTGACTGGCCGTGTTATCGACATCAAATTTGCTAAAAATGTAACATCTGAAAGCCGTAGCTGGGACATTTCAAACTACCCTGCAGGTGTTTATTTCATGAATGTACATGCCAACGGTAAAGTTTCTAGCAAGCGTATCGTTAAGAAATAATTATAAGACTTCGTCTTAAGAAATTAGCCCCCGTTTTCTGATTGAAAACGGGGGCTTCTAATATCTTTAATTCAAAAAAGCAGGCTATATTCTGTCGATTTAATTAGGTGCTTGATAATCCTTTTTTGAGTTCTATAACTGTTATTTCCGGTAAAATACCAACTCTGCCAGGGAAGCCCAAAAATCCAAACCCTCGATTTACATAAAGATATTTTCCTTGTTCATTGTACAAACCAGCCCATTGTGGATATATCCATTTAGAGGGGCTCCATTTAATGCCGGGGATTTCGACACCCATCTGCATACCATGCGTATGACCGCTGAGTGTAAGGTGAACATGTTTATCAAATCCCAGA
>JBILRK010000048.1:0-8533 GCA_044372705.1 Saprospira sp.
TTATTTGCGATAAGTAATATCGGCCATCAAAAGGTAAAAATTAGCGCTGTTATTGAGTTGAACCGAAATAGGTGTTGATAACAATATTGCTTTTCCTGCTTCTGCACTTATGTCTAACTTATTCTGATTTGTCAAATCTGATTTTCCGTTTAAAAGTATTAACAAGTTGTAAAAAATTTCTTCTTTTCGACTTCTGGAATATTTTTCGGGGCTAAAATTTTGCAGGCCCTTATCAAATCTAAAAATTCTTAAGTAATCATCTACCCCCATAAGCCTTCCGTATGCGTTTTCCTGCGGAAGATTTTCTTTTATTCCAGAAAATATCAAGTCTGCTAATTTCTGATCCTCGAAAACTATTTTACTGTCAGTATTTCTTTCCCAAATTGGTTTTGAACTAATGTCATAAAATGAATTCGTATCCGTCCATTCTATCAGCCCCTGACAGAAGCTTTTATTCCAGAACCTTTCAAAAACCTGTTCCATAAGCAATATTTGATGCAAAGATAAAACGCTGCAACTAAGAAAGTTAATTTACAATTTAATTTTTTGTAACTATTTTGATTTTACAACTAATTAGTTTAATTTTTTTGATTACAATCAACATCTGTTTGCAAATTCGAAAAACATGCAGTATTTTAGCCATGAATTCAAATCAAGATGGAAAGTTTACTGAGTCTTTTAGAAGACGGCGAAGCACCCCAAGGCAGAAAAAGAACCTATGTAGATGTAATTTTACCATTACCTCTGGAAAAGCTATATACCTATAGTGTACCCTTACATCTCATTCCTCAGGTAAAAGCAGGTATCAGGGTCGAAGTACATCTTGCAAGCCTGGGACTTTACTCGGGAATAATAAGACGCGTTCATCAAGATGATAAAGAAATTAAAACAAAACCTATCTTATCTGTATTGGATGAGGAGGCAATCATCGCAGAGCAACAATTTAAGCTTTGGGATTGGATTGCCGAATATTACTGCTGTCATTTAGGGGAGCTGATGCAGGCTGCCCTACCTGCGGGACTTAAATTGAGTGGTGAAACCAAACTTGTGGTTAATTCTGATTTTCCAGAGGAAAACCTGGAAGCAGCATCGGAAAATCTAAGCAAAAAAGAGATCCATATTCTTGAGCTGATGTTCAAATACCAGGAGCTAAGTCTGGAAGAACTGCAGAAACTACTGAATCAGAAGTCTGTTCAGCAATTGCTAAAACCGCTTATCGAAAAAGGCATCATACTGCTGAGCGAAGAGCTTGAGGAGCGATATAAGCCCAAGAAAATTGGAATGGTCAGATTTTCAGCGCCCTATAGCCTAGAAGATTCCGAAAGCATTAAGAAGGCATTTGAAATTATCGGAAAAGCAAACCGCCAAATGGAGCTGCTACTGGCTGCTATTCAACTCCTCAGAGAAAAGCCGGAAATAAGCAGAAAAGAACTATGCGAAAAGGCATCTGTTGACAGTTCAGTACTCAAAAAATTGCAGGAAAAAGCTGTTTTTGAATTTTACGAAAAGGAAATTTCAAGAATAGATACAAAGAGGGTAGAAAGTATAGGAAACTATGCGCTATCAACCGCACAGAAACAGGCTTTTGAAGAAATCAAGCAGCAATTTCAAAGCAAAAATACCGTCTTACTTCACGGAGTTACAGGTAGTGGCAAAACTCAGGTTTTTGTTGAGCTCATGGAACAATGCCTCAATGAAGGCAAGCAGGTGCTTTATTTATTACCAGAAATTGCTTTGACAGCTCAGATTGTGGGGCGCCTTCAAAAACATTTTGCCGACAGGATCCAGGTTTATCACTCAAAATTCAATAGAAATGAAAGGGTGGAGATTTGGAAAAATGTTCAACAATCGGCAAATATTATTTTAGGGGCAAGGTCTGCCCTATTTCTTCCTTTCAGTAATCTGGGGCTTATAATAGTGGATGAAGAGCACGACCCCTCTTATAAACAACAGGATCCGGCTCCTCGCTATCATGCAAGAGATGCTGCAATCTATCTGGCATCACTATTCAAAGCCAAAACGCTGCTTGGAACCGCCACCCCATCGCTAGAAACAATGCGCAATGTGCAGGAAGGTAAATACGGCTTAGTCTCTATGAGCGAAAGGTTTGGCGAAATTGCCCTGCCTCAGATTTTGATTGTAGATGCTGCTGAAGAAACTAAGCAAAAAAGGATGAAATCTCATTTCACCCAACAGCTGCTCGATGCAATAAAAGAAACGACAGATGCAGGTGAACAAGTGATTCTTTTTCAAAACAGAAGAGGCTATGCACCAATTTATCAATGCGGCGATTGCGGATGGACAGTAGAATGCAATGATTGTGATGTAAGTATGACATTTCATAAATTCAGTAACGATTTACATTGTCATTACTGTGCAAACCGACAAGCGCTACCCAAAAAATGCAAAGCCTGCAACGCTGTAGATCTAAAAATAAAGGGTTTCGGCACCGAAAAAATTGAGGATGACCTCAAAATTTTCTTTCCGGATCTAAATATTATGAGGATGGATTGGGATAGCGTAAAAGGCAGGGAAGGTGTAGATAGAATTATACACAGTTTCGAGAACGGCGAAGCTGACATTTTAGTTGGGACTCAAATGGTCAGTAAGGGGCTCGATTTCGATAATGTAGGTTTGGTGGGTGTTTTAAGCGCAGATCAATTGCTGCACTTTCCCGATTTCAGGTCTTCCGAAAGAACTTATCAGCTCATTACGCAGGTGGCCGGAAGAGCTGGAAGAAAAAAGAAACAAGGTAAAGTTATTGTACAGGCATTCAACTTGAAACATCCTGTACTTTTCGAGATTTTACAACAGAATTTTGACAGTTTTCTGTCGCGCGAACTAAGGGAAAGAAAGGATTTCCAATATCCACCTTTCAATAGACTGATTCACATTCAGCTGAGGCACAAAAAATTAAACATCTTGGAAGATGCCTCCATTTTTGTGGCTGACAGGTTAAAAAAAGTATTGGGCGATCGTGTGTTGGGACCGGCTGTTCCAGGAATATCAAGAATCCGCTCTTACTACCTGATAGATTTTCTTTTGAAAATGGGCTTGAATTCAAGCGGACTTTCTGAAGCTAAAAAGCTCCTCAAAAGTATTCAGCAAGAAATGAAAACCGTGAAAAATCTATCAGGCACAAGAATGGTCATCGACGTTGATCCTTACTAAATAAATAGCAGATTGTTTTTCAAATTCTCATTCATGGAATAAATATCTTCTCCCTTCGTTGAGAGATAGAGATAGTTTCCGTTTAAGTCTATTGAGTAGCTGAGTATATATACTCCATCTTCATAGCTTTCAAGATTTGCTACCAATTTGGGGCAGCTGGCCCATTTCAAAGAAATGATTTGACGGAGGCCATCAATAAGCTTAAGAAGCTCTCTGAATACAGAAGTTTTTCTGATTTTGCTGTTTGTCTTGATTACGTACTTCATGATTAAAATGTTTGTTTGTGTTTATTAAAAAAATTAGGTTTTAAATATTGAAAATGTTGTTTTATGACTTTTCTGTTTGATTATTTGATGTTACAAATCTCGGCTTTGAAAAAAGTTATTTTCATGACCCAGGCATCAGTTATAGCTGATGCGAGCATAAATGAATGTTGACGCTAGTCAGTTTTTGGCAAAATTGTTGAAGCTAAGAGAAAAAAGCCTTAAATTTGTAGGCATAAAAAGCACTTAATCAGATGTATAAATTCATAAGAATTATAGCAATAATGGGACTTTCAATAGTGTCGACCATATTATCAGCGCAAGCTGCAGAACAGCAGCAGGAAGAGCTTCCAGTTTTTTCTGTGATTTTGGCCTTTTTAACTATTATGCTGCTTGTTTTGGGTATTTTTGTTCAAAAAAGATGGAAAGACTAATGCTACACCTATGAAATTGCTTAAGATTTTATTTTTTCTGATCAGTTGTCTGAATTTTGTTTCAGCACAGAATGCCTCCAACTCAAGAGTTTTGGCAAATGACTATTTCAGGAATGCCCGCATTCTCAGGACCGAGCAATCTTACGATGCTTCGAACAAACTAATTCGAAAATCATTGCCCATATACAATGAGCTAAAAATGTGGCCCAAGTACTTGAGTGCAGTGGAGACGATGGCCGATAATTTCACAGATCTTGAAAACAGCGATTCTACAAAATATTATTGGGAGCGTTTGGCAGCAGAATCTGTCAAGTTTATTGGTAAAAACAATCGTTACGAATTACAAGCCTATATTAAACTATCCAATTTCTACCTCGAAAAAGAGCAATTAACTAAGGCATTTTCAATTATTCAGGCTGCCATTGAATTGATTAAAACTAAGCCATTTGGTAGAGATAATATGACGATAGAATTGTATACCAATTTGGCTATGATTTATGCTGCTCGACAGTTATACAACGAAGCTATCGATGCCTATGAACTGGCTGCAAAAAAAGCAGATTTAAAAACGGTAGACCCTATGGTAAGTGCAAGGTTTTACCTAAGCTATGCAAAATCACTATTTGAAAATGATAAAAAAACCGAAGCACTGTCAAAAGCCGATAAAAGCCTGGCACTTTACAGTGTTGTTTACAATAAAGATCAAAACAGCAAGGTTAAAATTTTACTTTTAAAATCAGAGATACATACAGCGCTCAATAATTTAATTTCGGCCGATTCCTGTATTAGGGAAGCCTATGGCTTAATGAATAAAATTGAAGCAGCATTACAAATAAAAATCCTTAAGCAAGACGCCCGCATCCTTATGCTTCAGCAGAAATTTAGCGCTGCAGAAACTAAACTACAAAAAGCACTTGAAACTGCTCAGCGGTCTTACAATAATAAACACGCATTATTAGGTGAAATTTACCTTAGCCTAGCCGAATTGTCTGATAAGTCGAACGATGCTCCGAAAGCAATTTCCTACGCTATTAAAGGGCAGGAATCCTTATTATATAATGATTTTATAAACCTCTCCCCGATTTGCTATCTGCAATTGCTCAACAGCGAATTAAAAGCCAGGATTTCACAAAAAGAGATTGACACAGATTTAATAGAAAAAAAGATATCAGCATTTTTTGAACTAATAAACAGGCAACATCTTACTTTAAAAGATGAAAAAGCGATAAGGATTGTAGCTAAAGCATTATTAGCAAATCTGATTTCAAATTATATTGATAGAAACAATGAAAAGGCTTTTTACTGGTCTGAGTTTTATAAAATTTTACATCGAAAAAGCCTTTTATCTCTGGAAGAACCCGCAAAACAGTTTTGGACAGTCAGTGATAAAGCATTGACCGATATATATACATTGAAGCTTCAAAAACTTCAGCTTTTTCATGAATTAGAAAAGGCATTGGACCAAAGAGATTTGGCAAGCCAGGCCAGATTTTCTTCGCTCCTGAAAGTTACAGAACAGGATATTCTCAAAAATCTGTCCCTTTTGAAAAAAAATCAACCTGATTTTTTTAAGCGTTATTTTGCATACGACATTCCATCCAAAAAAGAAATTTTCGATAAACTAAAAGGGGAAAGCCTTCTATACTACTTTGAAGGAACGGAACATTATTACCGCTTTGTTTTCGATAACAAAAGAATCTCAGCAACTAAAATTAATAAAGAACAAATTGATAAAGAGATTATTGCTCTTTTAAAACAAATTAGACAAAAAAGTAAAAAAGTCAATAGCAAAGCAATTTCTAAACTAATTTTACCTGACTTGTCAGACTCAAAAAGTCTTGTAATTATTCCTGATGGCAACATTTGGAATCTACCTTTTGAACTGCTTGAAGTAGATAATATTTCAGTTTTGGAAAAATACCCTCTTAGATATATTTGGTCGGCTTCCGATTTATTCCGAAATCCTTTGTCAAAAGGCAAAGACCTGTGTTTTTTCTCAACAAACTACAAGAAACAACCCAACAACCGTTTCCCCCAATATCAAAGGGCTTACAAAGAGGCTCAAAACTGGTCAAAAAATTTGAACATAAATTTTTTCAGAAGATCTTTCCATGGCGATTTCGAATACAACCAACAGGCCTCTGAATCAAATTTTCTGGCAAAAAATATAAAAGATTTTGCGCTGCTGCATTTGGCATTTTTTATAAAAAGAGACCAGGTAAATCCTTTGAACAGCTCAATTCTAATGCATTTTCAACCCGATAGCATTGCTGATGGGGTACTTCATTTGAATGAACTTTCTGCAATTAGTTTACCTTTGTCAATGTTGACCTTATCCAATTTCTCTGACAGTAGCGGCTTTGATGATGTAATGGCAACTTTTCTGTTAGCTTTTGAAGCTACGGGTAGTGAATCTATACTTTATCCGGCATGGGAGGTCGAAAACAAGGAATTGTCTAAAATTATTCGTCAATATTATAAAAATCTTGCAGCCGGTATGACAAAATCGGAGGCACTAAGAAATGCAAAAATAACTTTTAAAGATATAAGTCCTTATTATTGGGCTTCATTAAGACTTTACGGTCAGGATGGACAAGTTGCTATAGCAGTTAAATACCGTTTTCCCTGGCTTTGGACCGGAATTGCGGCTGTTGCCCTTTCAGTAATCACTATGATATATTTACGATTTAGAAAAAGGAAACTATAAGGCTATCCCCTAACAAAAAATGCTTCTCTTCTTACAAATTCAACAATAAACATGAAATTATACTTAAGCCTGTTATTTTTAATTTTTTTATTAAGCTGCAAAACAACTAAAGTTTCTAAAACAATAATCAGCACAGATAAGGTTTTAAAAGATAGCGTTCCAAGCAAGTTTGAACCCGACCCATTTTCTTCTCTACTCGAAATGGAAACTCAATTTGGCACTATGAAAATTGAACTTTTTTTTGAAGCAGGCGAACACAGAGAAAACTTTATTAAACTGGCTAAAAATAAAGCGCTCGATGGTACATTATTTCACAGGGTTATCAAGAATTTCATGGTTCAGGGAGGTGACCCAAGCACCAAAACAGCTAAATCCGGTCAAAGAATTGGCTCAAATAGCAGTGGAAAAGAGATTAGCGCTGAAATAAACAGCAGGTATTTTCATGTAAAAGGTGCATTGGCTGCAGCCAGACAACCCGACGAAGTCAATCCGGAGAAAAAATCCTCAGGTTCTCAATTCTATATTGTTCATGGAAATCCTGTCAGCACCGAAACACTTGACAAGAATGAGCGAAGTCTGGGTATTGTTTATGGCACACAAAACCGTGAATTGTACCGATTATTGGGCGGGGCTCCGCAACTGGACATGAATTACACCGTTTTTGGCAGAGTGTACGAAGGTCTTAATGTAATTGACAGCATTGCCTTACAGCCTACCGATTCTTATGACCGCCCCGAAAAAGATGTAAAAATCATGATGAGGGTAATCAAGGAATAACCTGTTGAACTTAATTGGCATTAAATCTTAACTTCCCAGGCAATTATACTGCGATCATCGCTGCATGACAATAAGGCATCTGTTGTCCATAGCAGTTTGTTTACTGATTTTAGGTGCCCTGCATAACGAATGGCATCGATCACTTTTAAAAGCGCAAAATTTTCGGCATCCCAAATTCTAATACTTTTATCCCGGCTTGCAGTGGCAAATATTTTGCCTCCCGGGTGAAAGGCTATGTCATTCACTGTAAACAGATGAGCTGCCTGAGTTGGCAATTCTTCAAAATTTTTATTAGAATCCCAAATCCTTAGATAGGCATCACGGCCACCACTCAAAAGATACTTTCCATCTGGGCTGAATTGAATTGAAAAAACTGAATTGTCATGTGCCTTTTCAAGTGTTTGTAAAACTGTTAACTTATCAGAATCTAAAAGGTAAATATTTGAGTCGGAGGCTGCAACAGCCATTATATTCCGGGAGGGGTGCAGCGCAATCGCCCGAAGACTTTTATTACTTAAAACTAAAGTTTCCGTTGCTCTGCAATTTTCAATATCCCATTTACTTAAAGCGCCGTCTCCACCAAGGCTTAGAATTTCATTTTCATTAAATAATGCAAGAGCAAAAACACCTTTTTTGTGATGCAAAACTGATTTAAAGTTAACAGCATTGTTGAGATCTATCCAATGCAGGCCTCCATACATATTACCCGCAACAACCCAATTTTTTTGATTAAGATAAAGCATTGAAAAAATATTGGCATCGGTTTTCGCCAATAATCTTCCTGTTTCCGGGCGATTTAAATCCCATTCAACTATCCAGCCATCTCCCCCTGTTGAAAGAAAATGATCTTGTTTTTTAAAAGCGCAAATTGCATAAACTGCCGCATTATGTCCTAAAAATTGACCCTTTTTCTGCAATTCCATTTTTCAATAATTAAGATAAAAACAAGCTTTTAAATAGTATGTTATTAGGCTTTAGAACATAAAAGACCCTCATTTTTGAAGGTCTTTTTTAAATTAAATCAATTTTAATGAATGAGCTTTTAATACTTTTCTCGATTCTTTAAGAAGTTTTTTGGCATTCTGTCTGATAATGCTGAGTAAATCGGTATAGGGTTCAGCATCAAAATCTTCTACATCGGTTTTGTCAACCAAAAAATCGGCAAGGACATCTGCTAATAT
>JBILRK010000049.1:0-8419 GCA_044372705.1 Saprospira sp.
TTTACTAAAGAGAAAATTAGCTTCTGGATATTTAGCTAGGTCAATTTCCTGACTTACAACAAAATTCCTGACGCCTTTCTGATATAAATCATCAATATATATGTGTCCGTCCTGCAAATTTCCTTTTAATGCAAAGAAAATACACTTATCTGCATGCCTGAGTTGCCTGCTGTCGGTGAGTGCAGTTTTGTTTTGCCAGAAATTGCTATTAAAATCAATATTGGACATTTTTTTAAACTTTGTGTAAAGTTAGTGATAATCTCTTAATTTCTATTCCGGAATTTAATTCCATTGTTATTTCTAAGACATATAAAAAGATAAATATTTCCTGAATTGGAATAAAGGCCTTAAAATTGTAAATAAAATTTGAATCATTACTAAATGAAAAATATGCTGATATTTAAACTCAGTCTTCTTTGTTTTTTGTGGAGTTGTCAGCCCAAAGTTGAAATCAAGTCTGAAATTACCGAAAAGAAGAATGAAAATTTAAATTTAGACAGTTTGCCTCCAGGCATTCAAAAGCTCATGAAAGCCTATCCGGGACATTTTAAAACTTTTGAAAATAACGAAATTGTCTGGAAAGATGGCACAAAAATGCCCTATGATGATTTCAAAAAAGATAAGTCCTTTGCTCAACTTATCAATGAAGCTGATCTCGAAGACCAACTAATGAGTATGTCCTATCCAAAAGGCAAGAATGCCCCAAAACCTAAGCAGAAAGAGGATCCAGGTAGGGTTAGATATGAAGCATTTTTTAAGAAAATGTATGGGACAAGCCCGGAAGAAGTTCGTAAAAAGCTCACAACTGTAGTTTGGTTGCCAAAATCAATGAATATTAAGCTTCAGGTGACCACCGTAAATGATATACATCTAAAAATTCAGGCGATTTCGAATAGATTGGATACTATGCCTCACTTGCATAAGTATCTTAAAAATCCGGGAGGTACTTTCAATTGGCGAAATATTGCAGGAACAGATCGACTCAGTATGCACAGTTTCGGAATGACCATCGATGTAAATGTAGAATTCTCAGATTATTGGCGCTGGGCAGTTAAAGCAGAAGAGGGTGACGGCTCCAGAATAATCGAATATCGAAATAGGATACCGTTGGAGTTGGTCGAAATTTTTGAAGAATTTGGTTTTATCTGGGGTGGTAAATGGTATCATTACGATACGATGCATTTTGAATACAGACCAGAGCTATTGTTGGACTAAAAAAGGGTATTCTTGAAAAGAATCCTGTAAAAATCGACACCCTTGAGGTATTGTTTCAGCTGCAGGCGCTGGTCAACGCCGCTGTTAAGTCTTTCAATTTCTGCCTGATCGAAGGTCCATGGCCTGAAGTCTAAGAGGGCAGAGGACAACCTGCTGTAATACACCGTTTTGCCAGGTTCTGTTTTGATGGCTGGAATAACTATTACATCGCCTAAAGCCTGTCTGATACTGGTTTGCATGGCCTCGTAGGCAAAGCCTGCACTTGGACTTGATTTTCTTTTCTCTTTTGGTTCTTCCCAAACCAAATCAATATCTTTAAACTCCTCTTTGATCATTTCCTTGAATGATTTGATATCGGTATCAGGTGGCAAAAGCCAATTGATTTCTGTTCCAATTCCCTGCATCTTTGAAATTTCCATATCTATGTCAAACATTTCAGAAAGCAGTGGATCGTTTTTTAATCTGGAATTAATGAGTGGTCCAAACAAATAAGGGTTGCAAAATAGTAATCGATCTGTAAAAAATAGCTCCGGTGTTAAGGTTGAAAGTAAATTTGCTGCTATTTTTCCGCGGGTTGGTACTGCTCTTTTCTTGAGTGTTAGGTTCTCCAGTTTTTTCTTTAGCTGCTCGGGAGAATAGCCTTTCATTTTTAAAGAAATAGCCTGTTTTTCTGAGGTAGAAAGGGCCGCAATAGGTCTTTTTAAACCCAGGCAGATGCCTTCATTCAAGAAACTTTCACTGTTAAGTACGAATTCGAAAGCCAGACCTTCGTTCAGTAATAAATCTGCTAAAATCTGATGGCTTTTATTTTTGTCTTTGTTGTTAATAAGTGCCAGATAGAGTGTTCTCTGAGGTATTTTATCTTCATTTACGGAAGCCTCGAGTGCTTCGAGCATTGCAATTGCAGCAGCTTTGCCGTCCATCACTCCGGCGCCCCAAATATAACCTCCCGAAATTTTACCCAAAAAGGGGTTGTAGGTCCATTGTGGCAGTTTGCTCAAGTCGGGGTCTTTAACATCTGTTTCTGCCAAGAGTAAAATTGGCTTCATTCTATTATCTCTTCCTTTCCAACGGTATAACAATGAATTGGAACCAAATCCCATGATGCTAACAGAGGGGTCATTGTGAAAATTTGGGAAAGCTTCTCTTAGAAATTCAGGGAATTTTTGTTCGGCAGCAATAAAAATTGAGTCAATAGGATTGTTGACAATTGGAATGCGGATTGCGCTGCTCAATCTGTTATAGGCAAGGGTATCGTTGATTTTGGAAAGACTCAACGCTTTTATATTCATTTGTTTAGAGAATGTTGTCATTGCATTGTAAAAGGAAATAATTCCCAATACAAGAACAGCAAAAACTATAAACAATAAAAACAATTTACGCATACCCAAAAATCTTTAATGTAAAGATACTTAACAAAAATAAGAAATCTTAATAAAGGTTTTAGGGATTTAAAGAATAGATGTTTGAATATACTTTTTTTAAAGTGATTATTTCATTTCTTTAATCCATTGCCTGATAAGTTCTACCCCTTCTTTGTGTACAAGTCGGCGGGCTATTTCAGGCATCATAATGCCAGGGTCCGAAGAATGAATTCTATAAAGCAAGATAGATTTTTCAGGAAGGCCGGGCTCAATGTCATATGTGAATCCACCCGAGCCGCGTCCGGCTGCCACAGGTGTTTTATAAATGCCCAAAGCGGTTTTGTTTGATTCATAATAGGAGAGGAAAAGCCCAGAGGTACTGCCTGGCCCTTCGGGTCTATGACAATGCGCACAGTTGATATCGAGCCAGGCTCTCGCTCTTTGGTCCAGACTGCCACTTTGTACATCGTCCCAAATGGCAATTTTATCAACTTTGCTTAAATCAGCTGGCAGATTTTCGAGAATTCCTGCTTTTTGCCAATATAATAGTTGATTCTCTGTACCGGATGTATATTTTAAGTCTCCGTTCAATTGTCTTGCTGTCGGGCCTATAGGTTTTACCTTGTCGTTGAAACTATGACAGCCCTTGCATTGATTTTTGTTGGGGATAATGTAATCCAACTTGTGTTTTTTACCTTTTTCGTCTGTCCAGTTTACTTGTTTTGTATCTCCTGCAAGGTCTAAAACTGCTTCATTCTGATCTTCATTCCAAATATAAACCAGATTCTCCCATCCGCTTTGCTCATGCACAAGTAAACGGGTTTCCATTATCCTACGGCCTTTTTCGGGCTTGCGTAAGTCATTGGCATAGTAAAAATTTTTAATGAGTACGGTGCCAACGGGAAAATCAAAGACTTCTTTTGGATTATATGTTGCTTTAGTGCCTTCGGGTAACCTAACAAATCTTAGTTTTTGAGCATAATCTGAAAATAGAGCTGTTCTTAATTCGTAGGGAATTACCCCATTCTTGGGTTTTAAATCGGATAATTGTCCTTCGAAGAAATGCCATTCTGATAGTTTATCAGGATATTTTGATAGAACTGCTTCATCCTCAAACCTGAAAGAGCTGAGCGATATGCAGAGAAAGGCAAGTGAAATTGCAGAAATAAGTAATAATCTTAATTTCATTTAAAATATTTTCAAATAAAGTTGTTTGCTATCAATTACAAAAAGGATGCTAGAACGAATAATTTTGAATTTTTTATTTGTCAAGACTAAATTTCAAAGGTTCTTTTTTGCACTGATAAGTTTTCAATTCTCTTGAAATATTCTTAAAATCATTTGAGGCATCAATTTCGGCAAAGCTTTCATTCAGATTATCGTGAATACAGATGAGACCTTGTTCGTTTTTGAGCTTTTCATCCCTTATGCCATCGTAAATAATATGTGGTACTTTTTTGCCGAATTTTAGCTTGAAACGGAACATTAGACCCATACGACCCTGCATCGTTGCCTGAATATTTTTTCTTTCGAAACGGTTGTGATGAATTGAAATGTCACTAGGGTAGGGGTAATAATCCGGATCCTTGAAAGGACTTTCGGTGATGTAATAGCTAATGATTCCCACGCCCATAGTACGGTTGTTCTGAATTTTATTTTCAAAAACTTCCACATGATTTGTAGCAAGAATAATCACTCCCGTACCAGGCGGGACTTTACCAACAATATTGCCTTTTGGAGCAAAGTTTTTGTAATTATTGTCGTGGACATAATTATTAAATACACGCACATAGCCACCTTTTTTTTGTGGTAAATCGGGCATGTCGAAAACTAGTATGCCACCGGTATTATTCACCGCTTCATTGTCAAAAACATCAGCAAAGAGTGAATTTTCTATTTCTATACCGGCAACATTTTCGATGGCCTTACATTTTGTTACTACAATTTTGCTCGACTGACCCACATAAATTCCCGCATCGCTGGCACCGCGTGCTACACAATTTTTGATAATTACATTGGTACATTGCACCGGATAAAATCCATAAGCCCCATTGGTTTTCTTTGGCTTTCCACTCCATCGGGTTGTGACACGGTCGAAAGTTATTCCTTCAACTTTTTGAGTTTTAATACAATCGCCTTTTGAATCTTCTACTGTTAAATCGCAAATGACAATATTTTTAGAATCGGTTACTTTAATGCCTTCGGCACCAGAGGTCTGACCCTTGAAACTAAGGATGGTTTTATCCATTCCAGCACCTTTTATAACCACATTTTGCTTTGAATCGAGCCAAAGGCTGCTACTGAGCGTAAATTTACCCGCTTCAATGAAAATGGTATCTCCCGACTCTGCAGCAATGAACTTGTTTTGCAGCTTTTTTTGAATATCGGCCTGTGCGAAACTTTGTACACTGATAAATAAAAGAAAAAGGTATCTCATTTTGTGTTTGGTTAAGGTAAAACAGATTGATTTTTCTCGAATTCAAAAATAGCTATTTATTGTTAAATTCCAATAAAAAAAGAAAGCCGCATTATGCGGCTTTCTGAAATTGTATTAAAATTTAGCTTAGTTTGTTTTAACAAAGGTTTTGCTCAATCTTTCACCATTTGGTGAAATGACAGAAAAATGATACATGCCTGCAGGAAGTTCTTCAACACTAATGCTATTGATTCCTTTCTCCAGATTACCCGTCCAGATAACGCGACCTGTAACATCAAAAGCCTGTGCTTTGATAATAGTTTGGTCTGTGTTTACCTGAATATTCAGCGTGCTGTTTGCAGGGTTAGGGAACAAGTTGAATCCAAAAACTTCACTTGCATCTTCAAACTGCGCTGTTTCTTCTTTTGGTGTTACAACGGTTTCCATTTCGGCTTCGCGCAGTGTTGTACTGCTGGTAGTTGCTCTTAGCGTGTAGCAGGCAGTTGATGAGAATGCGCCGTTATAGCCAATTACTCTGATGTGGTAAGTGCCGACCGGAGCAGCATTGTAGGTCACCGTTTCGGAAGTAGTACCACCGTTAGCTGAACTGAAAAGTAATGTACCTGCACTGTTGTATAGTCCAAGGTCATAATCGGCAGGAAGACCTGTAAGCGTCACTCTGATATTTCTTGTAGTGCTGGTATTCGTAAATTTAAACCAGTCAATGTCGGTGCTAGTGCCAATTCTTGCAGTGATATTGGTATTTGCAGTGATTGTTTTTGCAGTTGCAAGTGTATTGTTTGATTCGTAATTATCTGAGCAAGTTGTTGCGGCAAGTGTAGTAAAATTGGCACCAGCCACATAAGCACTTGAAGATGCTGAACAGTTGGTTCTCACCTGCCAGTTGTAAACTGTTGAAGCAGAAAGGCCTGTTAATGTATAATTTGTTGCAGAAACGGTGTAGGATGTCCAGGTGGTCGCTGCAGAGGTTTTAACTTGTAAAGTGTAGCTCGCTGCGCCAGTTGCTGCATTCCATGAAAGTGTAGCGCCTGAAGTGCTAACCGCGGTAGCAACAAGTGAGCTAGGGGCACTGCAGGTTGTAGTAGTTGATGTTGTAAGATTTACAGTATAGTCTTCAACTTCACCGTAATTTAAAACAGTACATGGTCCGCTTATCGCAGCATCACTCATGACAATGCGCATTCTGGTAGTGCCAGTAATTGCAGTAGTTGGAACAGTGAAAGTGCCATTTACAGCTGTTGATGTTGCAGCTGAAGTGAAAACATTTTCTCCAGCATCAACAAAATCTTTGTCGCCATTGTAATCGATATAAACTTTGAAATATTCACTGTAAACTGACCCGGCATAGCCCGGAGTCAATGTAATGGTTGATGATGCACCTTTAGTAAGATTGGTACTTGTAGTTGTGAAATTACCATAGCCACCTGTGCTTGCAGTAGTGGTATTATTGATTGTGCCTAATTTTACATTGGAGATCCATTCCAAACTACTATTTGTGGCGTTGGACGCACAATAGCTTGGGGTTGTTGTACCAGGGGCAGAACAGCCCAAAGAGCTGAGTAATCCTACTCGAGCACCGCCTGCGGCAAAAAGTGCCTGCATTCTATTTTTCTGGCCTAGTGTGAAGAGATTCATACAAGCATCGTCAGAGTAGTCCATATAGTTTTGAACCATGTCTACAGTTCCACAAGAAACGTGTCCAGTTGCACAGCCATAATTGGCAGCATCCGATTCGGGTGTATCAGTTACAAAATCATCTGTTCCGCAAGGGCCATCTCCCCAAATATGGCGAAGATTTAACCAGTGACCAACTTCGTGAGTGCCTGTGCGACCTTTATTGAAAGGAGCTTGAGCAGTTCCGGTGGTACCAAAATAATTGTAACCTATTACAACTCCATCAGTAGCATAAGCACCACCACCAGGGAATTGTGCATAACCTAAAATGCCGCCGCCGATATTACAAACCCAAATATTGAGGTATTTATCGGTTGGCCAAGCATTAACACCACCCTGACTGCTGTATTTCATTGCATCATTAGTGCCGAAACTTGTTACAGAGGTAGGTGTGCGTGTAATACCTGTTGTTGCATTTCCATTTGGGTCGCGGGTAGCTAAACAAAATTCAACCTCTGAATCAGCAGCCTGACTCCATAGTGTAGTTCTGTCAGCATTGGTGCGACGGAAATCCTGATTCAGTACTGTTATTTGTGATTGAATCTGTGCATCGCTGATGTTTTCTGTGCTTGTTCTATAAAGTACATGAACAACTACAGGAATTCTTACCACAGCACGTGTTTCTGGATTGTTACTGCGCAGATATTCCTGTGTATGCGATTCTATGTCCCTCATACGTTGTTCAACGGCTGCATCTTGCTGAAGGTTTTGCATGAGCACATCCATAGCACTGCAATTTCTTTGGGCAAAGGCAGTATTTGCTCCCAAAATTAGCAGCAAAGCACCTAAAAATAAGTTGGAAAATTGTTTCATAGTTAAATTAGCTTGTTAGGAAGGTAATTATAAATCTTAATAGTGTTTAAACTACATGCAAATTTATACTTTTTAATGCTTTTTCAAAATCTTATGCTGTAAATTTCAATTAACATCTTACAAAGGTTTTGTTTAAAAGCCTAATTGGAATTTTTATAAAAAAACAACAAAAGGTTGTGTTTTAAAATAAAGTTCTAAAATAATAGCTATAAAAGAGTTTTATACCGATTTTATTCGATCTGATTTTTTATTCAGAATAATATATTGACATTTTATTATATTTTGTAAATTGGAATTGACGCTATAATGATTCTAGCTTTTAAATTAATTGCGTGATTGTTTATTAGAGATTCTGTTATATTCGAATAAAATATTCGAATTAGCATTTGAATTATTCTAATTGTTTTAATATGTTAAATTGTGTAAAATTTTAAAAAGAGAAGAGGTGCAAATCAAATTTGCACCTCTTCTTTAGAGCGCTCAATTTAAACCTAACTTTTTTAAATCAATAGCGCTTATTTAATTTGAATCCTGTACTTCAATTTAGGCTCTATTTACCTTTTTCAAAAATTCAGTCAATTCACTAGCTTTTTTTGTGCCAATGAGCACCTTTTTTCCATCCGAAAGTTCAAGTTGTAATCCCTGATATCCACCAACTGTATAAGCCATTCCTTTGTTGCCTAAACCATATCTTATTCCCCAACCTCCATATTCCAATATTGGCTTGTAATTCCTGATATAGGCCTTTTCAACGTTCTTCCAGGCAATTTTTCTGCTCCCAAAGGGGCTCAATCTTACAGAAATACTTTCTTCATCGATGTTACTATCTAGATGCATGAAAATAAACAACAAGAAAAAAATCAACGGAAGCATTGAAAATAAAATTACAAGCGAATCGGGTGCGGGATTTTGCCCA
>JBILRK010000050.1:0-8385 GCA_044372705.1 Saprospira sp.
AGAACGTTTAATGACAGCTTGAACTACAGAAATGTCAATATGGGTTTCCACGAAGACAAATTAGTGGCTATTCATTACAAACATTATTCTTGTGAGCATGCAATGTTTTACGTTAAAAACGATTCACTAGTCTATGTTAGCTATCATTTGTCAGACCCGGATATCAGAAGTTCCTTAGCACCCAGCAACAATTATATTATTTATTACAAAGAGGACAAAGCGCTAAGTATCTCGGCATCAAAATTCCTGGGAGGTGCAAAAAGCTGTCAATTATTTTCCATAGAGAAGAAAAACTTTCTGAAAGAATTTTACTATTTCAAATCTTTGCTCAAACAAAAAGACGAATGAATTTATTATGTTTATTACAAATTGGTTTTTTATAAAAGTTTTTATTCAAGGACCAAAAGGTAATTGCGGATTTGCTCCTGTAACTATGAAATCTATTTATCTTGGAAACGGGAAGTATGGAGATTGGAAAGTAGATGTGTATAAATATACAGCTTGTGCTTGTGAATAAAATTTGGACTGTATGGATACCCGCCATTCTATTGGTTTAGTTTTTTTAGGTCTGTTTTGTGCTTATACCAGTTAGGGGTAAGCTGCGGTACTTCCTAGTAGACAACAGTATTTAGCGGACAAAATAAATTTTCGGACAAATAAGCATTTTTGACATGGCAATGTACGGTGAGCATCCTCCTTTAAAATTGGCGAAAGACCCAAGTGACCCAGTATGGTTTTGGTTTATTTGTAATGGTCCTCATGGAGAGAGGTTTAGTTGGGTAAGAGAATTTTCGCATGCCCCTGGAGACTTATCCTTATTAGAAGAATTTATTGACGAAAAAGTTTCATTTGACCCAGAGTTCAAAAACAAAGCAAGGACAGTTGCTTTGTTATCACTTGACATTGCAAATGTAGCAATGGTTAGAAAAGCCATTCAAGTTTTATGCATAATAGGTAAGGAAAAAGATATGGAACTTATAAAAGAACTAGTGTATTCCGACAATGAAGAAATAGTTAAGGACGCTAAATGCTGTTTGTTTGAACGCAAAATTAAATTCAAAATCTAGTTGTATGCCACAGCTACAGTATAAGCATTTACAAAATTTGTCCCTTTGGGGACATTTTTTATTTTGCATTACAAATACCCATAAAAAGTTTATCTTTGTTACTAGCCTTTAGTTAGACATTTTTACAAATCAAACCGATTGCAAAGCTAGAAAACGTTAAGGACAAGCTTAAGAGCACTCTTACCTAACACAGGTTGACAAAAATTAAATATAAATGAAAAAACAGGTTAAAAACTATTTATTAAATATAATTTCATTTACATTCTATACGCTCTCTGTAAATGCTCAAACTACCATTATACCTGTTAATTCCTTTGGCGTTTGGGATAGGTCAAATGCATATGACATTTCAGTTAATAATGACTACAACTATTTAAAAGGCATAAGTGCCGATGTGAACTGGGAAGATGTACAAGCAAACAACTCAATTCTGTACGATTGGTCTGAAATTCAAACTATTTTACAAAGAGCCTACAACAACAATCAGAAGGTTAACATAAGCGTAGGAGTAGGTCCCGATGCCCCAGTTTGGATTTACGCAAATGGTGTGCCTAGTGTTATTACTAATGATACACAACATCCAAATTGGACACAATATCCGTATTATTTGGATAATGACTATAAAACCTATTATTTCGATATGATAGAAAGTTTTGGTAATTTCTTAAGATCACAACCAGCAAATCTATTCAATCATATTGCATATGTTCAAGTAAAAACTGGCTGCACAGGTGATGAAGTTGCCTATAAGGGAGCTCCTATTGATTCATCATTTATTATTTCTGATAATCAATGGCGTCAATTCCGTTTAGAAGTATTTGAAAAATTTAGACTAACGTTTAATACAGGGAATATTAACACCCAAATTGGACTTCTATTTAATAATATTGACCCTGTTGACGAACCTTTAGAATGGCAATGGGTAACCACTAATATTACTTATGGATTTGGAACAAAAGGCGGAGCGTATGCAAGAGGTCATCATCTTTCAGATGAATTAGATTTTAAGACCACTTGGACACCTTATCTTATTAATCCTCAAGGAATAAGTTTATTTTCTGCAGCAGAAATGGACCAAACATGGACTAAACCGCTGTATCAAATTAATGTTCCCTTAGGATTTTATTGGGGTGCACTAAGCGGGCTTAATACGGGTCTTTCCGTTTGGCTCGTTACCCAAAGAGCTTTGCAAGAAGCACAATCAAGACCCGAATTACATGATGTTTTTAAAATGTTTAATAAATATTCCAAACAAGTATATCCCAGTACTGCAGATGCTGCATATTCCATTTTCCACGAAGGATTAAATGCTCAAAACACCCTTAAATTTCCAGAAAATATTTATGGCCTAGCCAATAAGCAAAATCAGGCTCGATATATTGCTATTTGCAATGCCTATGCTAATCGAGGTGCACAAATGGATGATGTGTTCGCGGCCACTCAGGGTCAGGTTTATCAACGTGATAATCAAACGGGATACAATGACGCAGGATGGAATATCGAAGAAGGAAATTATGAGCGATGGATAACTCAAATAAATCCAGATTTAACTTCAATTGGTCTTTTCAGAGTAAGAGGAGTTATTAATTCAAGCTCATCAAAATACGACCGTTTTGCACGTTCTTTTGAAAACAATAGTGGAAAAAATACAATGTATTTTAAATTCCATTCCGATGTATTTACCCTTTCTGATCCAGACAGTTTATCATTTAAAATTACCTGGTTCGATAAAAATCTAAATTCTACTTGGGCATTAAAATATTATAATTCAACAGGCTTACAGACTGCCATAAATATAACAGGGATTGGTGATAATGAATGGAAAACAACTAATGTAACAATACATAATCCAATTATTACCCAGAATGGCGTTTTAGGTTCTGATTTTATGTTGGTAAATACAGATAATATTGATGATATCTTTCATGGTATTGAGGTAGATATTACGCGAACAGGTACCTTATCTTCTTTTGATTATAATCCTGAAAACGCTGAAACATTATTTTTCCCCAACCCAACATCGGCTATAATTCATTGGAATAAAAATATTGTAGCAGATGAAATTATTATTTATAACTCAAAAGGACAAGTAGTTTCAAAAGTCAATAAACCTGAAAACAATTCAATTAGCCTAATAAATTTGGAGAAAGGGATTTATTTCATTGAATTCTTCAAAAAGAAAAAAAGCGTATTAACAAAAAAAGTAATAAAAGAATAAGAGCTGCTATCTTTAAAAACAAGGGCATCAGGTAAAATCAGTTTGCAAAAATGGTAGGTTTTGAGCTTAGATGATCTCGATATCTATCCGGATTGTGCTTAAATCATCTCAATAGCCATCAGGATGCCACCATCACTAAGCCCGAAAACCTGATCGGTCAGTCAAACAAAAATTACGCAAAAAACTGTAATCCAAATAATTATCATTAAAATGGAGGAAAGAGATTATTTTAAAAGACAAATTGATTTACTTGGAAAAGTTCTTAGTAAATTATTAGCAGAATTAATTGATAAGAAAAGTAGTGCTGGAATTACAAATGGGATTGAAATGACAAATCAAGTTTTAAAAAGCGAATTAGATATTGAAATTATTGATTTAATCACTATACCAAATGACGAAATAATTGATTTTTTACAGACTAAAAAACAATTAAATGATGAAAATTTGGAGCAAATTGCTGAAATAATAATGTTTAATATTGAAACAAATTCAGAAAATGGCATGAATGAAATCTCAAGATTAAATTTGTTACAAAAATGTTTAACAATTTATGATTATGTTCAAGCAAATGATAGAACATATTCTTTTGAAAGAAATATGAAAATAAAAAAAATACAATCGTTAATTTCAAAATAAATCTAAGCTAAGGAACAATAATCTCACCTTTAAAAATAGATTCATTTAGGATAATCTAAAAATTATGACAAACAATATATTTGACAAATTATCTGCAGAAATTTCGAAGACAGGGAATCTAAGTAATGAAGATTTAGAAAACATTCAAAAATATTTTATCCCTTTTTCTGCAACAAGAAATACTGTTTTGGAAGAACAGGAAAAAATACCTAATTACCTGTATTTTATAAATTCGGGCTTTATGCGACTCTTTTATTATGATGAGCGTGGAGAAGAACAAACAACTTTTTTATGCGCACAATCAGGTTTCATTGCCTCATTTTCATCCTTAATCAATCAAACAAAAGCCATTGAAAATGTAGAATGTATAACAGATTGCGAACTATTGAAAATCTCTTATGTTGATGCCAAACTACTTGTAGGAATAAGTGAAATTTTTAAAAACTTTTTTCTGGTAATGTTTGAAAAATCTATATCTTCAGCAACTTTAAGAGCCAATGATTTAGCATTGCTAAATGCCGAACAACGCTACCAAAAAATAATAGACCAACAACCCCATTTTATTCAAAATATTCCACTTCAATACATAGCTTCTTACTTAGGTATAAAACCACAAAGTTTAAGCAGAATTAGAAAACAAGTCATTAAGTAACATTTGTGAAGTAGAATAAAAATTTGTTTTTAGACCTTTGTATTTCATTTAACAAAAATCTAAAATGGAAGCATTACAAGAAATCTTAAAACAAATACCAGTTGCATTAGGACAATTTTTAATGAACTATGGAATTATTGCATTAGTCTATTTAGTAGTTTGGAAACTCCTAAAAAAACGACTCAAAAATTGGCGAATACAATTAAAAGAAAGGGTTGATGCCAAACAAATAAAGTCAGAAATAATAAATAGCCTTTTTACTTTGACGGTTAGTACTTTTTTTGTCATACTCATATACTTTTTCAAATCGGCAGGCTACACAAAAATATATACCGACATCAATGAGTACCCAATATTTTTCGCCATTGGCGGATTTTTCATTTTTTTAATATTGGACGATACCTGGTTTTATTGGACGCATCGACTTTTGCATCACCCAAGAATTTTTAAATACATTCATAAAGTTCACCACAACAGTGTAGATGTTAATCCGTTTACATCTCTTTCCTTTCATTGGGCAGAAGCGCTGTTACTCACCTTTTGGATTTTGCCGGTAAGTATGGTTTTCCCAATGTATGTTCCTGCACTTGCCATTTTACAAATTTGGGGATTTATAGACAATTTAAAATCTCACCTTGGTTACGAATTTTTCCCGAGCTGGTGGAATAAAAGTTTTGGCAAATTTATGACATCAAGCACACATCACAATATGCATCATAGCAAATTTAATGGGAATTATGGTGTTCATTTTCGAATTTGGGACCGGCTTTTAGGGACAGAATTTAAAGACTATGAAAAAACATTTGACGAAATACAAGAAAGAAAAAAGAGCAAGATCTAATCATAGCAGATGCTAAACTGTTCAAAATAATCAAGCATAGCTTAAAAAAAATTGCTATCTTTAGATGAATATATCTAAACGCCGGATTCGTATCGGTATTCAACAAACAACCCTGCATATCTACTCAAACCACCAAAGGGATGGAAAAAATAAAATCACCTTTAGGTAATTTTGATATATAATTGTAATACCCTATTTTTACTTTTGTAAATTTAAGCTGTGAATTGCAAATTTTTAAAACAACTTTTACCTTGCTAGTATATGGAATATTTGCGCAAGTTTTAGGGTGAGTTGCGAAAACATAGCTGTTAGCAACAACCGTTGAAAAATTTCGTACTAAATTTTGATAGATAATTAAATAATTTGACAAGAAAAATATTTTTAAATAAAACATGAAAATTGACGAAAATAAATGGTGTATTAAAAATATATTTATTCAATTTAAAGTAAAGACTTGAATTATTAAAAAACTATACTCAATATTTTTAATTGTTATAAATATTAAAAAAAAATAAATAAATATCAAAATAACGATTATTCGATGAAAACAGGCTTGACAATATTAATTTTAACAATATGTGTATATTTCTCGCACGGACAAAATTATTCATTGACTATTGATTCGTTGACTAGAAACTATATCGAAAAGTTACCTAAAGATAAGAGGAAAAAGTTTGATGCTGTTTTAAATCAAAGACATTTAATTAACTTGTCTAAAAGAATTGATACGACTGTATTTGATTACGCATTTATTGAAGAAAAATATTGTTATTATGATTCAATTATAAATATGACAGAAAGATCTTTTTTAAGTAATGATAGTATTCCCAAATATGTTTTTATAAATGGAACTTTTTCTGATCCTAAAAAAATATATGATGGTTTTTTAATATGGTACTCAAAAAATGTAACATTTTATTTTACACTAAAGCCTCTAATTGACAAATATTCAAAATTAAAAACAACTCAAATCTACTTATCAAATACAAACAATGATTGATAAAAAAAATAATAAAATTACAGTTTCAATACAATTAGCACCGTTAAAACCAAAATTTGAAATATATGATTACAATGGCGTATGGGATTGGTGATGCAAAAGATGAATAATCCGCTAATAAAATTAAAAAAATTAAAAATTAATAGTGGTTTAAAAAGACAAGTTAATTAAATAAAAAGATAACACCATTTATAATATTAGAAAGTTTTATTTTTGATATTTTTAATAATTATTTCTTGACAAAATTAAATGAAAATTATGTGATAAAACGGCAGTTGCTAACACCGTGTTAGCGACAATTCTTTTTTTATTGATAACGCTAGCCCTGTCGGGCATGCGCGTAGGTCTAAGGTAAAAAGAACAGCGCCAACACGGGGAACGTTATCGGCAATTTAAATAACATCGTAATGAAAATTTGTGCAGCTCAGACAAGACCTATTAAAGGCAATATTCCCAAAAATATTGACAAGCATAAGCAACTTTTAGAAATAGCTATCTCTAATCAAGTTGACATAATTATTTTTCCTGAACTTTCTTTAACAGGTTATGAGCCTGAATTGGCTGATGAATTATCAACTTCACAATTAGAAGACAATAGGTTAAATGACTTTCAACTTATAAGTAATGAAAATAAAATAATTATTGGCGTTGGTATGCCAACTAAAAGTGCAAATGGAATTTGTATTAGTATGGTAATTTTTCAACCAAATGAGAAAAGACAAATCTACTCAAAACAATATTTACATCCAGGTGAAGAGCAATATTTTGTTAGCGGACAAAATATTTTACCAATAGAAAAAAAGGACAATAAAATTGCCTTTGCAATTTGTTATGAAACTTCAATCTTTGAACATTCGGAAACGGCACATAAAAACGGTGCTGACATATATATTGCAAGTGTTTTAAATTCTGTAAACGGTGTTGACAAAGACATAAAAAGAATTTCAGAAATCTCAAACAGATACGGTATGATTTCATTAATGTCAAATTTGACAGGAAGATCAGGAGACTACGAATGTGCGGGTAAGTCTTCAATTTGGGATAGACAAGGAAATTTAGTCGGACAACTAAGTAGTGAAGATGAAGGACTAATTATTATCGATACAAAAAACCACGAAATAATTGAAAAATATTTGTGAACTAAACTGCCACTAACAGCTAGAGTTTCGTTTGGCTCGAAGAGCCCGGAATGATCTCATCTTCCGGACGAGAGAACGGAACCTTCCTTCCGCACAACCTATTATTGAGTTATCGACAATAATTCAGAAAGATATTTAGAGGACTTCGCTCCTCTTTTTATTATGACAGTATCCTATCGACAGTTTTAATTTGAATTCTTACTTTGAATCCAAAAGTTTCCTAAAGTAATTTATTTGACCGCAATGATAACCCAAATGTGCTATCAAATGAGTAATAGCACCATATAAACTTATGGTTTTATTATCAAAAGGTTGGGGATAAGTTTCACCCTTGTGCAAAACTAGGTATGGGGGCAGTTCCTGTTCAATCATTAACCTGGTTTGTTTTAACATAGTCAATAGCTCATCTCGAGAAATTGGATCCGAGCTAAATTCAAGGGGTCGATTACGTTTGTAATTATTATTGAGCAGGAATGCACCAATCCAATGTTGTAGATTTCCAATTATGTGCAAGGTTATATTACCTGGACTGTTGTTAATGCCAGCAGGCCTTTCCCATATTTTTGATTCTGTTGAAAAGGATTCAATTTCATTTTCAAGCTGTTGGAGAAAAGTTGAAAGTTCTAAGCAAAGATTATCCGGATCAGTCATTTGTATTAATTTAAAATTTGGAAATTTTTAATGGTCATAGTTTTGGGATTTGAACATTTGAAAGCATACTGTTCCTAAAGAAATCGGATTAAAAATCATGTGTAAACAATGATTTCAGAAAATTATAGAACAGTTCGGAGTCACTTACCAGTAAAAAAACAGTACTTGATACCTGATAATC
>JBILRK010000051.1:0-8351 GCA_044372705.1 Saprospira sp.
CATCGGCCTGTCATGAAAATGATCCTTGGATTACAGCTTACCGTGTGCATGGTATTGCTATGGCCCGCGGTGTCACTGCCAACGAGGCAATGGCTGAACTATACGGCAAAGTAACCGGAAATGTACGCGGAAAAGGCGGTTCGATGCACTTCTTCAATGCTGCTCGCAATTTATATGGCGGTCATGGTATTGTAGGTGCTCAAATCGGTCTGGGAACGGGTATTGCATTTGCCGAGAAATATCTCGACAGAGGTACCGTATGTTGTGCACTTTTCGGCGATGGAGCTGCCCGTCAGGGTATTTTGCACGAGGTTTTCAATATGGCAATGACCTGGAAACTTCCTGTACTCTATGTTTGCGAAAACAATAAATACGCTATGGGTACCTCGGTTGAACGTACTTCAAACGTAACTGACCTGAAAATACTGGGAGAAAGCTACAAAATGCCAAATAAATCGGTAAACGGTATGGATGTTGAAATCCTGCATAAGGAATTCAGCGAAGCACTTGCCTATGTGCGCAGTGGAAATGGTCCAATGCTTTTGGAGATTGAAACTTACCGCTATAAAGGCCATTCAATGTCAGATCCGGCTAAATACCGCAGCAAAGACGAAGAGGCTGCCTACAAAGAAAAAGACCCGATTGGCAGAATTGAAAAAATTCTTATCGATAATAAATACATCACGGAAGAGGCGCTCGAAGAATTGCACGATCGCATCAAAAAAGATACAAAAGATGCTGTTGAATTTGCAGAAAATTCTCCATATCCACCAGCAGAAGATCTTTACAGAGATGTCTATGTAGAAAGTGATTATCCTTTCATAATGGATTAAATTATAAAGAAAAATGCCCGCCGATTTGGCGGGCATTTTTTGTTATATCTTATTCGTGACTTTTTTGTAAGTTGACCTTAGTCCTTCTTGTTGATCGTGGCATTTTCAACATCTTTTCTGGTTAGGCTGCTCATAAAAGTTTCGTTAACAGAATTTTAAAGGTAGAAATTTGAAAATTTGAATAGCTGAAAATCTGAAAATCTGATGTCTGATAATCAAAAATCTACATAAAATCCACATCCACCTCATAGGGATAAGTCATTAGGAACCCAATAGCACGATCGAGACTCATTCCTTTAAAAATCACTCTGTAAGTCACTTCAAAAATTGGCGCGCTGATATTTTTTTGTTGTATGAGATAGTGCACCATTTCAAGCGTTTTGATACCCTCTATCATTTCGGAGGTCTCATTTACAATATCCTCCAGCTTTTCACCCTGAGCGATTCTCATGCCAGCCGAGTAGTTACGACTTTTTGTTCCCGACGCAGTTGCAACCAAATCACCGATTCCTGCCACGCCCAAAAATGCTTTGGCATCTGCCCCCATGGCTTTTCCTATATGAATCATTTCGGAAAGTCCGCGGGTGATGAGCAGTGCCCAAATATTTTTACCCAAACCTTTACCGCCAAGGAGACCTGCAGCAAGCGCAATGACATTTTTGAGCACCCCGGCCAATTCCGCCCCGATAATATCGTGCGTACCATAGACCTGAAAGCGGGGGCTGCGCAAGAGTGCCTGTCCGGCCTTAATAACCTCCTTATATCGGCTTGCCAGCAGCGTTGCTGCGGGTTGCCCTTCCAAAATCTCGGCCGAAAGATTTGGCCCCGAAAGACAGCCAATACGGCAAACTACCGACTCCTCCTCGATGACCTGACTCATGGTTTTGATACTTTGCAGCTTTAGGTTTTCCCCTTCGATAACCGTATCAAGTCCTTTGGTACCGTGTATCAGAAAATGCGAAGGTTTCAGAAAAGGTGCCAAATCGCGAATCATCTCCCTAAAGTAGCGCGAGGGCACAACCGGAAAAATAATTTGACATCGAGCAGCTAATTCCTCTAAATTATCGGCAGCCTTTACCTTGGGAGATAACTGGCTATAGATACCCGCTCTTGATTTTATAGCTTCAAAAACCTCAGGACGTCGGGCATATAGCATTATTTCATCTACATTCTCGGCAAGCAGATTACAAATCGTAATGCCAAAACTGCCCGAACCGACTACGCCAACAGGCTTATCTGAATATTCATTTTTTTCAGTCATTTCTTGATTTATTTTACGCCATTCTCAAAGGCAAAAATATTATCTGGCAATATTAGTCAAAAATTTTGAACTTTTTTTTTCATAGGACACACCAATTTTAAAATCAAGCGCATCTAAGTATTCAGAAAAGAAAAAATGCAGGTTCCTGCAATTAAAATAATAATTTTTCAACAATTTATATTTTACAGCTTATGACAAAACTGATTAGTTTTTTCGCATTTTGGTTGGCCGCAGCCTTCGCCCCACAGCCGACCAATTCCCCAAGTACACAAAACCAGAACAATGCGGCGCCCAAAATTCAGGTTGCACTTCTATTGGACACCAGCGGCAGCATGGACGGCCTTATTGAACAGGCAAAATCGCAACTATGGAAAATGGTAAATGAACTCGCTACTTCGAAACGCGACGGTAAAGTTCCGGATATTGAAATTGCCTTGTACGAGTATGGCAAAGATGATTACAGCGCAGCATCAGGTCACATCAAACAGCTGGTACCTCTTACAACCGATTTAGACCTGGTTTCAGAACAGCTTTTCAAATTGAAAACCAACGGCGGCAGTGAATTTTGCGGCTGGGCAATCAAAGACGCTGCTAAAGATCTAAAATGGAGCAAGAGCAACGATGACCTTAAAATTATAATTATAGCTGGCAACGAGCCATTCACTCAGGGTACTGTAGATTACAAAAACAGTTGTAAAACTGCCATTACTGACGGTATTATTGTGAATACCATTTTTTGTGGCGACTGTCAAATGGGCATTAATACCATGTGGAAGGACGGTGCCGATCGCGCCGACGGCAAATATATGTGCATCAATCACAATGAAGCTGTAGTTCATGTTGCCACGCCATTCGACAATGAGATTATCAAATTGAACAATGAACTCAATAAAACTTACATTGCCTACGGTTCAAAAGGTATGGAGAAAAAAGAAAGACAGGCCGTTCAGGATGCAAATGCAGCTGTTTACAGTCAGGCAAATGTTGCAGAACGTGCCGTTTCAAAATCAAGTAAGGCTTATAAAAACGATGACTGGGATGCAGTAGATGCTTTCAAAGAAAACGAACAGGAGCTCTCTAAATTGAAAGACGAGGAACTTCCTGCAGAAATGAAAGGCATGAATACAGCGCAACGCAAAGATTTTATCGATAAAAAGGCCAAAGAGCGCGAGGCTTTGCAATCAAACATTCGTGAAGTGAATGAAAAACGTGAAAAATACATAGCAGATGAGCGCAAAAAGCAAAGCGGTGAGAGTAAAAATACCCTTGATGAAGCTATGCTTGGTGCTGTAAGGGAACAGGCCACAAAAAAGAACTATAAGTTCGAGAAATAAAATTTTGAGTAAAAGCAAATTTCAAGCTTACACTCCCCCCAAAAAGTTATACACTATTTGGGGGCATTTTTTAGAAACTAGCTTTAAATGACTAACATACTTAATTTTTCAGCATTTCAATAAATGACAAATTAGTATACGTTCTTTGTTAATCAAAAGTTTAATTCTACTAATAATTATAACTTTTCCAGATATTTTAGCTCAATCTTCATTAAAATCAGAAAGCTTTACATTAAATATGACAGTTGTTTGGGGGAGTAATTGTTTTATTTTCAAATATTCACTCTCTGTCAATGGATTCCCATTTAGAATAAGCGTTTTAAGATTAGAAAGTTTTGAAATTTCTTTCGGCATTTCTTTTATTTCATTAAAACCTAAAATCAATTGCTCCAATTGCTTAAAATTGCAAAGTTCTCTAGGGAATTCTTTTAACTTATTATGATTCAAAACCAGTGACTTGAGTTTTTTCAGTTTTGCCATTTTTTTATAAATGGTGTTCAACTGATTATGTTCAAGAATTAAATATTCAAGGTTTTTAATTTTTGAAAAATTAGGTTTAAATTTCATAATTTGATTGAATCCTAAATTTAGATACTTAAGAGAAGGAAGTTTACCTAAAGCAGTATCTATCGAAACTAGTTTGTTTTGAGATATTTCTAAAAATGTTAAGGTTTTTGATTCTAAAAAACCTTTTTTCAAACTCTTGAGCTCGTTTACGGATAAATTCAGATTTTTAATTGAACTCAGTTTCTTCAAATCAAAATTAATTAAATCTAATTGATTTTTTTGAATATCAAATTTTTGTAAACTCTTGAGCTTAGAGAAAGATGCCGGAATACTCTTAAAATTATTGTGAGAACAGGCGAGTTGTTCCAATTTATCAAGCTGACCTATTTCATCTGGCAATTCATTTAATTTATTTTTCATTAAATTTAAATAAATTAAATTTTTAAATTCTTTTATTCTTGGGTCCACAGAATTGATGTTGGTTTGTCTGAGGTCAAGTAATTTAACTTCAAAAGAATTTTTGAGCGCAGACTCCACTGAATAATATACTTTGTATTGCTTGTGCAAAGTAGTACTATCATTTTTCTGTGCTGATAAACTAGCTGAAAACTTGATTAGTATTAAAAAAAACAGATAATTCCTTGTTTTCATAGTTTAAAAATTTAAACCTGCTATGATGTACATAGCAGGTTTTTTACTTAAAATATGTGAATAATTATTTTTTTATGATTCTTTGAGTTGAAGTCGAATTAGCAATTCTAATACTAAAATTGTAAATACCAGAACTCAATTGATTTAATTCCAGAAGTTCAATTCTATTTTCTCCTTGATAAACTGTGAATTCATTTACGTAAACTGTTTTTCCCTGAATATCTGAAACATTCAGGAATACATTTTCTGTACTAGCGGAATTAAATTGAATTGATAGATTGTTTTGAAAAGGATTGGGGAAAAATTTGTAAGATGCAGATGACCCAATATTTACCAAACCTGATACATTTGCTTCAACAATTACTGAACTAGAAATAACGTTTTGACAACCTGTAACAGGATCGGTATAGGAGTAACTTATTGAAAATGGTCCCCCTATGCCGGCTATTGATGGACTAAAGGTGTTTCCAATTACAGCAGTACCGCTAAATACACCACCTGATGGACTCCCAACTAAGGTTACATCGGCATCAGTTACTGAATAATTTGTATTCAGTCCGTTTATAGATAAATTAGGTAACGGATTTACGATGATCACTACAGAATCAGAATTTTCGCAACCATTTGTAGCTGTTCCAGTAACACTATAAGTATTTGTTTGACTTGGAACAAAAGCCTGATTGTTTACAATACCATTGCTCCAAGTATAACTTTGAGCTCCCTGCGCTTGTAAGCTAACAGAATCTCCTTGACAAACTGCATTAGCGCTTGATACAATAGATAGAATAGGGAGTGCTAAGTGATTGATATTAACTGTTGAGGAATTTGTTTTTCCATTGCTTCCAGTTACTGTTACTGAATAAGTACCAGGGTTATTAACAGTAATAGATTGGGTAGTTGCACCTGTATTCCATAAAAAAGAAGCAAATGAGGCGCCAGGATTTAAGGTTATCGTTTGATTTGCACAAACAGTTTGATTAGGACCCAAATCTACAAAAGGAATTGCTGCATCAGCGCCTAAATCGGACCTTCTTGCAATAACTACAGTCGTTGATCTGTTAAAAACTATATTATTACCTGCAGCATCTAACACTTGAGTGTTATTTGTTGTATTAGGATGTTGTATTGAGAGGAACATAAATTTGCCATCAGGGGAAAAAGTAGCTCCAGTCGATTCAGATCCGGAAGGAGTTCTTGCAAAAAGTTCCATTTTTTGATTAGACATAGAGTGACCTGCTTTTGCCACCCAGATAGGCGAACAACCCCCATCACAATTTATCCATAAGTTCCCCTCATTATCAAAGGCCAAATTATCTGCTGAAGCAAAAGTTGTTGTTTGTGTTCCGCTATTGGTGACGTAAGTATAGCCGATATTCCCTTCAATATAGATCTCAAAATTATTGATAGTTAATCCATTATCCTGAAATCTGTAAATCCTACCTGAGGTAGTTGCGGCAAAATATATCAAACCATCCGGACCAATTTCTACATCCTCAACTCTTGTATAATTTCTGGCACCCAAACTACTTGCGAGTGATTGAGAGTTATTTCTATCTGCTTGTGTAGTGTTTGGAACTTGGACCCATGTTCCATTTTGTGATAATAGAGAAGATGAAGTAAGAACATAAAGATTTCCACTGGAGAAATTACCTTTTTGATTAGCTACAAATTTAAAAATGAACCCATTGTTAGTATCATCTAAACCAAAATATGCCACTAAGCTATCGCTTTTGAAAACAATATTTTCTTTATTACTTCTTCCCAAAGCCCACATTTTATCGGGGGTTCCATTATTGTCATAATCCATTGGTCTGCCTGTTCTTGGATTAATTTCAACATGCCAGCCAAGGTCAATATAGCCGTCAGAATTAGCATCGCCCGTTGTCATTGTCTCTTCAGATGTTACAGAAGTTTTCCAATAGGTCAATCCACCTGAACAATTTCTAGAAGTACCGGCTACTTGCCCAAAATTTACTGCTTTGGAAGAATCAACCTCCCAAAGACCGGTGTATATGTTAAAATGTAAACCTATTTGTGAAACGCTACCTGTAGTATTTTCATGATTTACCATCAATAGACCCTCTGTACTAGAACCTCCTAATCCGTCAACTGGAAGAAAACCAGTAAAATCATTCAAACCAGCCATATTTCCCCCTCCAATTGAATAAGGATCGTTCTGAGCCATAATGTATTGAAGAGTGTGCGTAGAAGGTATGATAAAACCAGCAGATTGAGTACAACCTCCACTTACAGAAGTAAAACAACCAACTGTCTGCGCCGTGCAACCTGCACCGGGTGTAGGTGGCGGAGGAAGTTCCATTAACTCAAATTCAAAGTATTTGTCAGAGCTACCTGCCGTTACTTGATGCACCTCTACTGCAAATTCGTTGATGCCATTTCTCAGTAAGGTTTTGTTGATAGGCAAATTATACCAGGTAGCAGTGCTTACAGTTACATTTGCAAATGTTGAAAAAGAAACTGCTCCGGTTGGCATATTTTGCCTTGAAGCTTCTATTCCATTAATGTAGATAATTGCTCCATCATCTAAATATAAATTTAAACTTATTTGTCCGAAGGCAGAAGTATCTATAATGTTGATCGTTTTTCTAAAGTATGTAGTAGTATACTTGGGATTTGTACTTGGACCGTAGCTTATAGTTGTATTTTCTAGACGACTGCCTGCAGAAGTACTATATCCTAAAATTGCTTTTCCACTTGCCCATGCAGCATCATTATATCCCAATGCTCTCCAGGTAGCACCCAAATCTACACCCTGATCAAAAAATTTCCAATCAGCTCCTCTAGCAACGACTCTCTTTTCTGTGGATCCAATCAATTGAAGATTAAAACTAATGTCAGAACTATTAGGTCTCTCTTGATGAACTTCAACTGCTATCACATTATTCCCTGAAACTAAGACAGAAGGATCAATAGAAAAATAATAATATGTATTTTCAAAATGTCCATCAACGAGTACAGTAGCAGCTGTTAAATAATTTATTGTACCAACAGGCAAATTGTGCCTTACTGCCTCAACACCGTTAATATAAACAACTGCCCCATCATCGACAATCATTGCAACATATAAATTTTTAAATTGTGTAGGATTGCTAACAATAAAATTTTTTCGAAAATAAGTAGTCATATGCTTATTATTAGCGTCAGGTCCAAAGGACAAGACTGTAGTCTCTCCTCCGTCTCCATATCCAAGTTCGGCAAAGCCGCTAGCCCAGGCAGCGTCATTAAAATTTGGCGAATACCAAGCGCTTCCCTGATTCGATCCATTATCTAGGTATTTCCAGTCGGATCCAGCAGCAATAAGATTAATATCTCCAGCTATTGACATATTTATCCCTGCCACAAATAACAATAATAAAGTAAGTAGCTTTTTCATATAGTATGGTCTTAATTATTCAAAAATTGTTACAATAATAGCAACAGGCTATGACCCAAATATGAACTAAGCATTACCAAAAAGTTATTAAATGAAACTTTGAATTAAAAAATTTGCAATGCCCTTATCGCGCATTCCGTATACTATTTATTGCTTGATAAAACAACAAAGCATTTTTAGTACACTCAATTTTTTTTTAATTTTTAAAAAATTTTTTGATGTAAGTTATTCCTGTGTTCTTTCAAATTTGATTGTTAAAGCTTATCTTCGCTTAATTTGAAAAAATTAACACTTATGAAAAAGAGAGAATTTTTAAAAAACAGTGCCATACTTGCAATTGGCACGCTGACTGCCCCAAGTCTGTTGGCCTG
>JBILRK010000052.1:0-8348 GCA_044372705.1 Saprospira sp.
TTAATAAATTATTACAAGCTTTAATATTAGGTTTTCCTGTACTCCTTATAATTATTTTAACCTGCCAAATTTGGCTCTATGATTATGATATTTGGGTAGAATATTTTTTAAGAATTGCTGATAAAGAAGATTATGAATCAACTTTCAAAGAAAAAATTCTTAGTAGATCGACTTTTGGATTCATCCGAATTTTTCTAATTATTTTATCAGCGCTAGTTCTTTTGCTGAGTATTTTTTTACTTAAAAAGATAAATAGCATTTTTGTTATTCTGAATAGTGATAGACGGGCATTATTTGAACTAGCTAAAGTCTCCATCAAAAGCCTGAGTCGTACTGAATCTATTCTTTTGCTCTTAATTTTTTGCTTATTTATTGCAAGGGCATTGTTTGTTATAATAAATACTGAGTTGCAATATGATGAGGCATGGACATTTGTGCACTTTAGCTCAAAAGGTGTTGTAGTTTCAGCATTGAGTCCGAGCAATAATCATACGCTTTATACCATATTTTCTGCTATTCTTTGGAAATTAAATCTTGATGCAAAACTAGCAGTACGTTTACCTGCCCTAATTTTTGCATCAGTTGCTTTTTTTGCATTGTTTATTTCACTTAGAAAAACAATAGCAAAGGAATTGACTATCGTTTTGCTTGCTGTAATTTCTTTCTCGGTCCCCTTTTATTTTTTCTCAGTACTTGGAAGAGGATACGCTGCAATGTTACTTTTTACAATTATCTCTGTCTTTTCAGTGCTTAATATGACGGAGGATAAGCATTCAGGTCTCAAGGCAAGGATATATTTTTTTTCAACTGTCTTGGGTATGTATTCCAATCCGGCTTTTTTATATGTATGGATTGCAAACGCAATAGTTTTTACGGCAATTAACATTAGTGCAAAAAAACAGCTTTTTACTTTTTATGCCATAAATTTCTTTGCGGGCTTAGTTACATTATCATTGTTTAGTCCAATAATATTGGGCGGGGCTTTGATGACATTAAGTTCTGCAACAGTAAATAATGTCGAAACTGGAGATGCACTGATGTATTTACACAGGCTTTCTGATTGGTTTTTTCTTGGAAACAAGTTTAATTTATTTTTTATAATTGTACTGATTGCGATTATCAGTTTTATAATTTTTAAGTGCTATTTTAAGTATCGGGACCATAAAGTAAAGTACTGGATTCAATTTTATTGGATTTTTCCATTTTTAGTATTCTTGTCAACTGCTGTTGAATCTCCGTATAGAATATGGTTTTGGATGCCAATTTTTTTCTGGATTCAGGTTTATCTGATATTTTATCAGTTAAAATTACGCCCAACATTTATCTATTTAATTACAGTAATATTAGTAGGGGCTAATTTTTACTTTTCGCAAAGGCATTATTTTATGAACTGGAGCTTAACACTTGACCGTGAAGCCAAAAATATTGCTGAAAAAATCATTAGCGAAAAAGATGGATTTATCAACTGTTACAGCTTCTCTAGATATGATAAACCATTGCTCGATTATTACTTTCTTACTAATAATCGCGAATCAAGAACCTTTATGCCATTCAAGGAAAGTAGGAACTATATGCCTTTTGAAGAAATGACCTATGATGCTGTTTTATTGGATATTGATGAATATAAAGCCACAGAAAATGAGTTGAATAAACTGCAGATATCTTACAAGTTAATTTATCAAAACGAAAGAATAAAACTGTACTTACATACAAAGCAATAAAAATGCGCTAACTCCAATTTAAATTTGTTAAAATAGAAACTAAACTATCAAACATTATTAAAATTGCTATTTTTACATCATAAAAATTTTATAAAATTAAATAAGCTAATTTATGAAAGAGGCTGTTGTTTCCTTTTTACAGGGAAACATTGGAAAAAATTGTGCCGGACATATAGAAGGATTTGGTGCATGGCTGAATGCCAGGATTTTAGATGTTAAAGGCAACGGAGATGTTCTTCTGGAATTCGACGTTCGCGAAGAGATGCTTAATCCAATGGGTACAATACATGGCGGTGCACTTGCAGCAATACTAGACGAAGCTATGGGTATGCAATTATTTGTAAAAAGTAGTGACGAGGACGTGTTTTTTGCACTTAATATTTCGGTCGATTTTGTAAAAAATGCTAAATTGGGAGAGCAACTTACCGTTATTACAGAAGTTGTAAGAATTGGAAAAAAGACTGCCAATTTAAAATCTGTAATTTGGAACTCTAAAAATGAAGTTGTAGCTCAAGGTTCTTCAAATTTTTTAAAAGTCTCATCAATATAATTTAACTTATAATACTCATGAACACTCAACTCCTACACGATATCATAGAAAAAGGCATTTCAAGAATGGGCATAGAACCTGAAATGGCTCGTGGAGAAAATGCCGGGCAATGGGATTTTAGTCGAGGATCTGCTACTATTGCAGTTGGCTTGTCTCAAAATGACAGATTTCCGAATGGTTATTTTTATGTTACATCGGTTTTAATGAGTGAATCAGATATTCATCTGGCTAAGAAAGAAGCCTTTTATCAAAAACTATTAGAAATAAATGCTAGACTAGTAAATATGCAGCTTTCGCTAAGTGATGGCTGGGTACTGCTTATTTCTAACAGAGATGCAGCAGGCTTGGATGATATTGAAGTAGCCATTACTATTAATGAACTCAGCTATTATGCCGATGAATTAGATGATCAGTTAAAAGACAGTTTTGCCTCTTAACAATATTTTTCGTGAAACCATTTTACCAAACTGCCTTATTGTTTTTTTTACTTTTTGCATCAGGCGGAAATGCGCTGTTTGGGCAAATAGATGTGGTATATGTGAAATCTATCTCCTATGAGGGATTAAAAAAAACCAAAATTTCAGCTGTAAAAAGGTACATGAACATCAAAGAGGGAGATTCAATCTCCTTAGCAGTGCTCATGAACAAATTGGATGAAAACAGAAGAAATATTTTAAATTCAAAACTGTTTTCGAAAGTAGAACTAAAAATTTTAGAATGGCAAGAAGCTAATGTAAGTATCCAATTAAAAGTTGTTGAGGCTTGGTATGTATTCCCAATTCCTATTTTTGAACTTGCGGACAGAAATTTTAATGTTTGGTGGAAAGATTTTAATAGAGATATCAGTAGAGTAAATTCGGGAATTGCAGTTTATTGGCGCAATCTGGCGGGCTATAATGACAGATTGACTTTTATAGCACAATTTGGCTTTACAAGAAAGTTTGAAATTGATTATGAAATGCCCCCAATTGGGAAAAATCAAAGATTTGGAGCTACTTTTAATATTTTATATTCTGATAACAAGGAGAGTGTATTTAATTCAATTGACAATAAACTTGTTTTTTACGGTGATTTAAATAGCAGAGAAAGACAGTTTACTAGATTTCGAACCGGACTTACTTTTCGATACCGAAAATCTGTTTACAGTAATCATTACCTGGAATTGAATTATCAAAAACTTGGGATTAGTGATTCGATCTTTTTTAGGAACCCTGATTTTTTTCTAGGCGACAGAAGGACTCAGCGCTTTTTTACCCTTAATTATGATTATGAATTTGATAAAAGGGATGTATGGACATATCCACTTGATGGTTACTTTATATCAGTTAATTTAAAAAAGAGAGGATTAGGTATTTTTAACGACATTAATCAACTTTGGTTAGGTAGCCGTGTTTCATTTCATAAGAAATTTGCTAAGCGTTGGTCAATCGGAATATTAACAGAAGGAAGATATTCTTTTTTTAAGCATAAAGACCCATTTTATCAGCAAGAAGCGCTGGGCTATGAGGATTCTTTCGTGAGAGGGTATCAATATTATGTTGTAAATGGACAACATTATTTTTTTTTCAGAACGGATTTAAATTTCAAAATTTTTGATTTTAAAGTCCCTTTAAGTCAGAAAGAAAAATCACCTTTTTTTCATGAACTACCCATAAGAATACATAGCAGGATACATGGAGATTATGGATATGTTTGGGATAAATATTATTATATTGGAAATAAATTGAGCAATGCGCATATGTATTCCGGTGGTTTGGGTTTAGATTTTACTTTTTACAATTACAATATTCTGGTTCAACTAGAATATACTATTAACAGGCTTTTACAAAAAGATGTATATTTGACAGTGAAAGCAAATTTTTGAAAAATTTGATAATTATTTATGAAAATAGCCATATTCAGTCGATTCCTAAAACAAGAACACGAAAAACTTGTACGTGAACTTTTTGCCGAATTAGCAAAAAGAAAAAATATAAAGCTTTGTATATTTAAAGAATATTTGGAGTCTTTTGAAGGTAGGGTTGATGTCGGTAATGAATTTGAGCTATTTTCAACCTACAATGAATTTAAAACTGCCGAACCAGATTTTTGTATAACCTTAGGTGGCGACGGTACCATATTGGAGGCAGTCACAGTTATCAGAGACAGTGCAGTCCCCATTTTGGGTATAAACCTCGGCAGACTTGGCTTTTTAGCAATGTTTGAAAAAAATAGAATTGCTGAAGTTGTAAGCGCTATTGAACAAAATAATTTCATTTTAGACCCTCGTACATTATTGACTCTTGATACTTCAGAGGGTATCTTTGGTGAAACTAATTTCGCATTGAATGATTTTACGATACTAAAAAGAGATACCTCCTCCATGGTAATCATTCATACTTATGTTAATGGTGAATTCCTCAATTCATATTGGGCGGATGGAATTATTGTAGCTACGCCAACCGGATCGACCGGCTATTCACTTAGTTGTGGTGGGCCAATTATTTTCCCTCGATCTGGAAATTTTATTATTACACCGGTAGCGCCGCATAATTTAAATGTAAGACCCATCGTTTTATCTGATGATGTCGTTATTTCATTTGAGATTGAAGGCAGAGCTGAAAATTTTCTTTGCACACTAGATTCTCGTTATCATACTATAAAATCGAGTTGTCAATTGGCTGTTCGAAAATGTCCTTTCAATGTAAATCTATTGCGACCAAACGATAGAAATTTCCTTTATATGATTCGGGAAAAATTGCACTGGGGGATTGATTCCAGGAATTAGGTCTGATTTTTGTTAACAATTTTTTAGTTTTATTTGCGTTTTTATCTGCAGTTGTTGGCGTCAAGACTGACAAATTTTAAATTGATTCTTAATGTCATTATTTTCAAAAGATGAGAATTTTAAAAAATATTGTTTTTCTTTTAGTTGTTGGTATTTTAAATTTGAACAGCGTTTTTGCACAAGAAGGTTGGGAATTGGGAGGTTTTGTAGGTATGTCAACTTACTATGGAGATCTGAATCCAAAATTTAGTTTTAAAAGATTAGGCCCCTCTTTAGGAGTATTAGCGCGTAAAAACTTCGACGGAAGACTTTGTTTTAGAGTAGCAGCATCTTATGCCAATGTGGGGGCTAGCGACAAAAAAGCTAAAGGAGAATTTGAAAGAGCTAGAAACCTTAGTTTTAGCTCCAATATTTTTGAAGCTTCGGCTGTAATGGAATTTAATTTTCAAGATTTTCACAGTAATACCAGAGAAGATAAACCTGTGGCGCCTTATCTGCTTGCAGGGATTGGTCTATTACATTTTAATCCTAGCGCTGTTTACGATGGCGTGAGATATAACCTTCGCGATATGGGTACCGAGGGACAGGCGAGGGGAGAAGAGTATGGATTAGTTTCCGCTGCTGTAATTTTGGGAGGGGGAGTTAAAATTGATATGAACCCGAGCTTGAGCTGGAATATTGAAATTTCAGGTAGATTGTCATTTACAGATTATTTGGATGACGTAAGTGGTGTTTATGGTGATCCAAATGCGATAGCAGGTTATCATGGAGATATTGCTGCAGCATTGGCAGACAGGTCTGTAGAAATTGGCGAGCGAATAGGAAGAGTAGGAAGACAACGCGGTGATTCAAAATCAAATGATTCCTATGTTTTTCTTACTGTTGGACTAGCTTATCGATTTAGACCTCTAAGTTGTCCTGCATATTGATCAAATCTCAAATCATGATTGGAAATGACATCGTTGATTTTAACGACTTGCCAAACATTGAAAGGTCATTAAGTAAAGCTTTTTTACAAAAAATTTGCGCTAACTCCGAGATAGATACTATTTTTAAATCAGAGAGTCCTGAGAAAACCTTATGGAGAATATGGTCAATGAAAGAATCGGCCTATAAAGTAATTCTTAAAAAAGGTGCAGAGCGTTCTTTTAATCCCAAAAAACTCGAGACCTCTATCTTTGACCAAACACTTGGTCAAGTTTCAACTAAATTTGGAGAGATTAAATGCCAATCTAAGATTACCACAGATTTTGTTCATAGCATTGCTTTCTTTTCAAATGAAATACCCTTTTGCTTGGGTGAGAAAAAGTTGATTGGTCATCAATCTGATTTTGTCAGAGCATCACTAATGGAGGATTTTCAGCACAAATATCCGCATATATATTCCCCAAGAATTGAAATGCGGGATACAATTCCATATCTCATAACAGATTTTGATAGCATAGATATTAGCCTGAGTCATCATGGAAACTATGTTGCCTGGGCTTTTGAATGTTTATAGATCATGGATTCGGAATTCTCTTCGCCATCTGATATATCCCATAATTGAAACAATTATATATACACAAAAAAGCAGGACATAGAAGTGAGCGCCTCTGCTGCTGTATAAATATATTGATACAGAATCGATTACTATCCAATATAACCAGTTTTCAAGTAATTTTAATCCTATCATGAAGGTAGCCATAAGCGCAAAAACTGTTGTAAAAGCATCGAGATAGGGTGCTGCGGTTGGAGTGTAATTATCGAAAAAATATCCTACGGCTAGTGCAACTATTGCAGCTGCGAAAATAATTTTGAAATGTTTCGAAAGGGGATAACTGACGATTTTTTTCAAGGAACTCTCCTGCTTTTTCCAGTTTATCCAACCCCAAATAGCAGCTACAACATAGAATCCGTTTAGAAAAGTTTCGAGATACAAATTATAATTATAAAAAACTGAGTAGGTCGTTAAGGCTGAACCTACTATTCCGAATAACCAACAAAGAATGTGATTTCGAGCTGCTAGTATAACATAGATTACTCCGAAAATAACGGCTAATATGTCTTCGGGCGGTGTGTTTAAGAAAAAATCGCTGATTATACTGAGCATTTTGTACCTTTGAATTTTAGGCTAATAAATTGTAAAATAACTAAAAAGTAAAGAGCTTTTTAGAATAGTTTTTTAATTTGGTCAGTAATAACTTGTTCATGCGGGTAAAATCTCTCCACTAAATTATTTATCTCTTTGATTCTCTTTAAAGTATCTGACATATAAAATAAAAAAATACCTTGAAGCATAACTGTTTATTATCTTTATTCAAGAACTATATTAGGGAAGAAAACCTATTTAATTCTGACAACAGGATACTTCTTGCGATAAGCGGAGGTGTAGATTCTTCTGTTTTACTACATCTATTTCTTCAAATTCCCTGCGAAATTGCCATAGCGCACTGTAATTTTAAACTTCGTTCTGATGAGTCAAATGCTGATGAAGCATTTATCTTAGAACTGGCTCAAAAGTTCAAGGTCCCATTTTTTTCTGTTAGTTTTGATACCAAAAAAATTGCAAAAGAAAGGAAGATTTCCATACAGATGGCGGCACGCGACTTGCGCTATCAGTGGCTTGAAGATATCAGAAAAGCTACAGGTTTTGATTTTATCGCAACGGCGCATCACATGGATGACAGCATCGAAACATTATTGTTGAATTTGACAAATGGTTGTGGAATAAGAGGTTTACATGGAATTGTAGCTAAAAATGATGAAACAAAAATAATCCGCCCGCTAATTTTTGCTACTAAGCAGGAAATTGTTGAATACGCCCAAAAAAATAATATCAGCTTCAGGGAGGATAGTTCTAATAAGTCTGTAAAGTATAGTAGGAATCTAATAAGACAGCGTATTGTCCCCATTTTAAAATCGATCAATCCCTCGCTTGAGCAAAGTTTTGCCCAGAATTTCAAGCATTTCAGAGAAACTGAAACATTGTTTAATTATGCCGTTGAAAAGCTTAGTAATGAAATTCTTGAAAAGGTAAATGACGATGAGCTATTAAAAATTGATTTGACTAAGTGGCAAAATATAGCAGCAAAGGAAACTGTTCTCTTTGAAATGATCTATCCCTATGGTTTTAACAAGAGTCAGGTTACAGAAATATCAAAACAGGCTGCTAATGCAGAATCGGCAGTGTATGAATCAAGCACTCATCTGCTTTTTAGAAACTATAAAAAATTGATTCTAAAGGAAAAAGCATTAGATCAATTGGAAGAAATATTGATATTGAAAGAAGCTGTCGATGGGCAGATTTCTGTTAATATCGGATCAGTCG
>JBILRK010000053.1:0-8257 GCA_044372705.1 Saprospira sp.
CTTATCTTTCTCATATCTTTTTAGATTTATTTTGTAAAATGTGTATTGTAATCCTCTAAACCGGCTTTAATAACCCCATAAGCCTCTTCTCTTCCATACTCGCCAGCAATGTTAACTATACTATCTCTATTATTTTCAGGATCATTTTTATAACTAAGAAAATAATGTTTGATTCTCTTTATTAGTGCTCTGGGAATATCAGATATGTCTGTAAAGTGTCCATAAGTTTGATCCCCCTTAAGAACAGCTATGATTTTATCATCCGTTTCATTTTTATCAATCATACGTAGTCCGCCAATTGGCATAGCCTCTACAATGATATCGCCCCTTGGGATATATCTGTCGCTTAAAACAATGATATCAAGTGGGTCTCCATCTCCTTTAAGATTATCTATACCAGTTTGTTTCATGCAATATTCAGCTGAAATATCTGCGGAATAAGTCATTGGAATAAAACCATAAAGCAGGGGAACAACACTGGAATATAAATTAGGGCGATCAACAATTAAATATCCACTTTCTTTATCAATTTCATATTTCATCTGGTCGCCGGGTACAACTTCAATAAAACATCTTAATTCTTCGGGACAGTTTTCTCCCGGCTTTATACCGTGCCATGGATGGGCTTTAAATTTCATTTGATTTTGGAATTTGAATCAAAAATAGATAAAAATTGAAAGAGGCAATAAAAAGAACCTAATTTTAATATGCAGTTAATATAAGAGTCTTATTTTTAGAAGTTAAAACCAAGAAAACGGTAGCAATGAAAACACTTCGTACATATTTGATAATTTTTCTGCAAATTATTTCCGCTAATATATTTGCTCAGACAATATTTCAGGACAATTTCAATGATGGGGATTTTTTGAATAATCCAGCCTGGTCTGGAGATATAACAAAATACACTGTTATAGGTGCAAATAATGAATTGCGTTTGAATGATTTGGGCAACAGCGGTTCTGCTTCATTGTATGTCCCAATCAATATACAAGATTCAACTGTTTGGGAATTCCTGATTAAAACAAATTTAACGACAGCCGGGCCATCCTCAACAAATAGAATCAGGGTTTACCTTCAGGCAAATACTTCAAATTTTGCATCCGCTACATTGAATGGATACTATCTGCAAATTGGAGAAACAGGATCTTTAGATGCTGTCGAAATTTATAAAGTAAGCAATGGAACTTCTACTCGGATACTAAGAGGAACAGATGCAACAGTTGCCGGAGCTGTTATTAACAGTAGAATAAAAGTGGTACGTAATAATTCGGGTCTTTGGGAACTTCTGTCCGACCACAATGGAGGTACAAATTTTACTAGTGAAGGAACAGTAACCGACAATACGCATAATTCGGGAAATCATTTTGGGGTTTATACCACTTATACAACCACTCAGGGCGACCGCTTTTTCTATGATGATTTTGTAGTTTCACCTCTTTTTGTTGATAATGTACCACCAAATGCCTTGTCCGCAACTGCAATTAATGCAAACACGGTAGATGTCCTTTTCAATGAAGCGCTAGATCCAATTTCAGCTGCATTGGTTACAAATTATGCCATAAACAATGGCATAAATATTACATCCGCTACATTGGATGCCCTAAATCCTGCCTTGGTACACCTAACGGTTAGTACACTTACAAATCTTACAAATTATCAGCTCGATATTACCGATATTGCCGATTTGAATAATAACATTCTGCTTAATCAGTCTTTAAATTTTAGCTATCAGGTTTTTATAACTCCTGCTTATCAGGAACTCATTTTCAATGAAATAATGATTGACCCCAATCCGGTTGTCAATCTGCCAGATGCTGAATATGTAGAGCTATATAACCGCAGCAGTGGGGCTGTAGATTTAAATGGGTATTCTTTTGTTCACAGAAGCGCATCGAGCGGAGTTGAAACAATCAGACCACTGGGTTCTTATGTGTTATTGCCAGGAGAGTATGTTCTTTTACATAATTTTGTTGATTACCTGAGTCTTAGCAATGATTTGCCTGTAACTTCCTTTCCTGCATTAAACAATACAAGTGCTTACCTCTTGCTTAAAACAGCTAGCGGGACTGTGATTGACAGTATTTTATATGACCTTTCCTGGTATCGAGATCTTGCAAAAGATGATGGTGGCTGGTCGATTGAGTTAATCAATCAGAACGAACTCTGTAAAGGCGCAGCGAATTGGATTGCCTCAAATGACTTGGATGGTGGAACTCCAGCTATTCAAAATTCGGTTTACAGTACCCAACAAGACCTGACAGCGCCTTCCGTAATTTCTGCTTTTCAGCAGGGTACCAATCAGGCAATCATAATATTCAATGAAAGTATTGACCCGATAGCCGCTGTCAATATTGCTAATTATAGTATTAATGGTACTTTGAATGTTGTTTCGGCTCTGTTGACAGATAACAGAACGGTATTACTGACCCTCGATGCTAATATGCAAAATAACTTCAGTTACATTATCAATATTACAAATATTGGTGATTGTCTGGGAAATACTGCTCCTCTGCAGGCACAGTTTACCTATGTTCTTATCCAAACAGCAAACTTCCAAGATTTGATTTTCAATGAGTTAATGATTGACCCAACTCCAGTTGTTAGTCTTCCAAATACTGAATTTATTGAATTGTATAATCGTTCAGCATATGCTATTGATTTAAGTGCCTATACCCTTTCGCACAGAAGTGCTACATCTAATACAACTACATCAGCAAATTTAGGGACCTATGTCATTTTACCGGGCGAATATGTCATTTTACACAACAGTAGCGATTATACAGCAGCAGTAAATGATTTACAGCTAGGTTCTTTTCCTGCATTGAACAATACATCAGCTTATTTAATTTTAAAAAATGCAAATGGAGATTTGGTCGATAGCATTTTATACAGTGCTGACTGGTATCAGGATACAAATAAAGATGATGGTGGATGGACGCTTGAACTCATTAATCCAAATCTGGTCTGTAAAAATGCCTCAAACTGGATAGCCTCGAATAATGCCGATGGTGGTACTCCGGGATCAGTAAATTCTGTATTTGATAACAGTCCTGATACAATTGCCGCGAACATTGTTCAAATTCAACAGCTTTCTTCTAATCAGATTTATGTAATTTTTGACGATGTGCTGGACCCTGCTTCAGCGCTAAATCTTTCGAATTACAGCATTAGCCCATTCAATCAGGCCGTTTTTGCACGAACTATGGATGAATATAGTGTTGAAATTACTTTTGCGGCTAATTTTATACGCGATTCAACTTATACTTTAACAGCATCGGGAGTAGAAGATTGTATTGGCAACAGCGACACAGTATCAGCTTCATTCGAGTATCTGTTATTAAGCCCGGCCGCTCATTACGACATTATCATCAATGAAATATTATCTGATGCAAATCCATCGGTTGGTCTGCCCGAAAAAGAATTTGTGGAATTGTACAATCGTTCCGACAAAAACATAGCACTTCAGGGTTTTCGTTTTTCGGATGAAACCAGCTCGGTGGGAATATTTCCATACTATATTTTAAAACCCCAACAATACCTCATTATTCAAAAAGCGGGCGAACCAAATTATAACAGTTTTGGATCGCTGTTGGAATTCGATGTTTTTCCAGATCTTGATGCTACAGAAGACTTACTGGTACTAAGCGATAATTTTTTGAATGTTATTGATGCGGTTGAATATAGCAATGACTGGCATAGTAGTTCTTCAAAAGCAGAGGGTGGCTGGTCTTTGGAAAGAATCAATCCTAATCGACCTTGCGAGGGTTTTGAAAATTGGTCATCTTCAGTTGCTCAACCCCCACTTTATCCTACAGTGGGAGGTACACCTGGCCAGGCAAATTCCATTTTACAGACAATTGCCGATAATCTAGGGCCCGAACTGCTTAGAGCTTATCCATTTGCTACAGCTAATGCCAACAATGGAGACAGTATCCGTCTTTTCTTCTCCGAAGCAATTGGTGATAGCAGCGCCCTAGATATTTCAAATTATAGTATCAATAACGGCTTGTCGGTGACAAATGTAATACTGGAGAGCCCCGCTTATAATTCTGTCGTTATCATAACAAATAACGCACTTGTTGACGGTATCAGATATACAATTAGTCTTTCAAATGCATTTACCGATTGTATTGGAAATGCTGTTTTTAGTGCTGATTCTGCCATTTTTGCAAAGCCATCTGCAATCGCAGCCGGAGATATTATTATCAATGAAATTCTCTTTAATCCTGTAAGTGGCGGTTCAGACTATTTGGAATTATACAATAACAGCAGCAATAAAGTATTGAATGTTGGTGATTTGTGGGTTTCGAATGCAGATTTATTACTGCTCGATGCCAACGATGTAAAAACTGACTACCTGCTTTTCCAGGGAGATTATATTATACTCAGTCCTTCTACATTGCAGGTTTATGAACAGTATAATATTGCAGGAGCAAGCGAGGGGCCAAACCTTGATAAGATGATTAAGTTTTCATTGCCAACTTTTGATGATAAAGAGGGAACTGTAATAATTTATACTGTCAATAATAATCAGGCAGTTTTTGTCGATAGTCTATATTTTTCTGAAGATTATCAAAACCCATTTATTGATGATTTGAATGGCGTTGCACTTGAAAGAATTGATTATAATGCGCCAAGCAATGATAAAAATAATTGGCATTCGGCTGCTCAGGCGGTTAAATTCGGGACGCCAACTTATCGCAATTCAAGTGCTTACTCAAACGAGATAACAGATGACGGCGTTATACAACTGCCATCAAATACATTATCTCCTGATGGTGACGGATTTGAAGATTTTCTGCTCATTAACTACAACATTGATGCAATCGGCTATGTCGGCAATTTTGCTATTTATGATGCTCAAGGACGTTTTGTAAAGCAATTGGTCAACAACGAATTGCTTATGCAGGAAGGAACGATTCAATGGGATGGCAGTAATGAAGCGGGCGAAAAATGTCTCGTAGGTCCTTACATCATTTTTGCCGAAATTTTCAATCCCGACGCTAAGGTTAAACGTTACAAGAAAACCTGTATCTTAGCGGCCAAGTTTTAATTTTATAAAAATATTGGTACAATGAACGATTTGAAAAATAAAGTAGAAAGCATCTGGACAGATAGAGAATTGCTAAAGGAAGAAGCAAATAAAGCCATTATCCGCGAAATTATTAATCAGCTCGATAAGGGGGAAATACGCGTTGCCGAAAAAAATAATGATGGTAACTGGGCTGTAAATGAATGGGTTAAAAAGGCAGTAATCATGTATTTTCCCATTCAGGAAATGAAGGTGCTGGAATGTCCACCTTTTGAGTTTTATGATAAAATTCCATTGAAGCGCAATTATCAGCAATTGGGGGTAAGAGTTGTGCCCCATGCTATTGCCCGTCACGGTTCCTATTTGGCGCCTGGCGTAATCTTAATGCCAAGTTATGTAAATATCGGTGCTTATGTCGATTCAGGTACAATGGTCGATACCTGGGCAACAGTAGGTTCTTGTGCGCAGATTGGCAAAAATGTACACCTGAGCGGTGGTGTAGGTATAGGCGGTGTTCTCGAACCACTGCAGGCTTCGCCCGTTATTATTGAGGATAATTGTTTTATCGGTTCACGCTGTATTGTCGTTGAAGGTGTAAGAGTAGAATCTGAGGCTGTTTTGGGCGCAAACGTGGTCATTACACAATCGACCAAAATAATAGACGTTTCGGGAGCAGAGCCGATAGAATACATTGGTCGGGTCCCTGCCCGTTCTGTCGTTATTCCTGGTAGTTTTAGCAAAAAATTCCCTGCCGGCGAATACAATGTACCCTGTGCCCTCATCATTGGACAGCGCAAGGAAAGTACCGATAAAAAAACTTCCTTAAACGATGCGCTCAGAGATTTTGATGTTGCTGTTTAATATTTTTGAAATTAATTTATAAAAATAAAGCTATTACAATAGGGGGTGCACTGAAAAGCTGCATCTCTTTATCAGAGAAAACTTTTATAAGTTTCTTCATTTGTAGCATAGCGTGATTCTAAGGAGCAGCTTTCAAAAGGAAAGCTTGCTCCTTTTTTTATCACTTGTTTCTAGAACTTTATTCTTTAATAAAAGAAATATACCTTCTGAGTCTTGGCGATTTAATACTCAGGAAATAAACTCCTGCAGATTCGTTTGAAAAGTTCAGATTTCTTTGGATGTTTTTTCCTGGATTTTCAGCTTTTTCCCAATAAACAGCCTGTCCAATTGCATTGTGAATATGAATTTCAACAGCATCTTCGGCTTCTGAAAGATCAATATTAAACATAAATTGTCCTGAAACAGGATTAGGAATGACCTGCATGTTGATAAGCTCATTATCTAAAAGATTAGAGCCGTTTGCGAGTCCTACTGTAACGATAACACTGTCATAATCGGTACAATTATCTCTAATTGCACTCAATATTGCGGTGTAGGTGCCTGCAGCAGTATAAGTATGCGAGGTTGTAACTGTATTTGCGCTTGCACCATCTCCAAAATCCCAGGCAAAAGCAACTGCATTTACCGAAAGGATGCCAGAGAAATTAACCCTTGCCCCATTGTTTAAAAACACATTGGGATTACTGTTGCTCATCACCGCAGTAGGTCCTGGTATTTCTGTAACAGCTGCATTATATGTATCTATCTGACCTAAACCGTCACGGCAATAGACAATATAACTGCCCGGCGCCAGATTTTGAATAATATTTGATGTCTGATAATTGATTCCATCAACACTGTATTCGTAATTTCCATCTCCGCCTAAAGCAGTAACCTGAATTGAGCCGTTATTAGAACCGCAGCCTGACTGTGTAGCGCTTGCCGCTGTAATTGTAACAGGTGGGGTACGGTTTAAGCAGAATAAAAAAGATTCCGAATTGGTAAACTGTCCGCCCTGTGCCAGAATATTTCCTATCGAATCAAAAACTGCATAACTTCCATTGCCGTAGGCACAGCAAATACCGTCGCCGTATGAATCTGTAATTGTAAAAGTATAACAGCCATCGCGCAGACATACCAACTGATTTACAGTGTCTGCCACTAGAGATAAAGGACCACCGGAGGCTACAACATTATTTAGCGAATCAGTAATCTGCCAGCGGGTTTCTTCAGGATAATTATCAGTTACAATTCTAATATTCAATCTGTTATTTGCATAGTCAACTGTCACATTCTGCTGAATGGTATCATTGCCATTAAAATTCGAAACAATGAGTGTAACCGGATAAGTCCCCGCCGAAGTATAGGAAACTTTGGGGCTTTGAAGGGTAGAACTTGCAGGACTTCCACCAGGGAAAGACCATTGCCAGCCAGGTGCTGCATTGATGGAATTATCGGTAAAGCCTATGGAATCACCTGCACAAAGTGAGCCGGCAATATAACTGAAATCGGCAGTAGGCGCAAAAGGTGATGGCGTAAATAAATCCGATTCCCAAATTCCTCTGCCATATGTTGCCGCTCTGATTTTGCTAATACCATAATGTATTTCCAATTCATTAACAATTACATTGGGAAGTCCCGTCATATATGACTGCCAATTGGACAGGTTATTATCTTTGTAATAAACACCCACATCGGTACCAACATAAATTCCATCGGCAGAGCCGGCCTGATATTCAATACAATTAATAGGAAGATTGGGTAAATTTCCACTGATATTTTGCCAGGTCAATCCACCATCGGGACTGTGAAACACTTTTTGTGTGGCATTGAAACCCGAAATGGCAATCCAAATTCTGTTTTCATTGAGCGGATCTATTGTGAGGTACTTGATTGCAGCCGATATCTGTGGTGTAATAGTCGACCAGTTCAGACCGCCATCTGTAGTTTTGTATAGTACAGAACCTCTGCCGGCATATATATAATTAGAATTCGATTTTGCAACGGCTATGTAATTCAAGGTATTACCTGTTCCAAAACTTGAAATCTGATTCCAGGTCAGTCCTCTGTCGGTTGTTTTCCAAACCTCTTCATATCCAGCATAAAGTGTGGAAGGCACATTGGGGTCTATGACATAAGGCGTTACCCAGGCCCCGTTTACAGAACTTGATGGAACAATGTCGGACCAGTTTTGTCCACCATCCGATGAGGCGTTTAATGCACCATTTTGAATACAGCCATACATAAACTGTCCATTACTGTAATCGATTGCCGCTTCCATACCATCGGCACCAAGTACATGATTCCACTGCCCGTTTACCAAAAGATTGGTACCATTATCCTGCGCTCCACCAATAATCCTGTAGGCATTTTGTGCACTAACAC
>JBILRK010000054.1:0-8219 GCA_044372705.1 Saprospira sp.
TGACAAATTACTATCCTGCAGAGGATTATCATCAGGATTATTTCAATCTGAATGGAGATAAAAATCCTTATTGCTCTGCAGTAGTAGCTCCCAAAGTGTCAAAGTTTAGGAAAAAGTATGCGCATTTGCTGAAGGATTAAGTGATATAACTATAATTTTGTACGGGTTCTCGATATCACTAGCAATCCTAAAAAGGTTAAAATTCCATTTACCAACAATAATTCGAATCCAAATTTGTAGCCTCCAAAAAGGGTCTCCGAATTAGTATTTATAAAGTAAGTGATAATTGGGGCAGCTATACAAATGAGCGGAACATAGCGATCCTTTACTGCTAATGGAATAAAAAGTCCAAAGCTGAAAAGCCCCAAAAGTGGTCCATAAGTATAGCCTGCAATTGTAAATAACTGATTAATGACCGAACTATCGTTAATCAGCCAAAAGCTGCAAATCAGCAAAAAGAGTAAGGCCGACATGCCAAGGTGTGCATATTTTCTATACAAAATGCTTTTTTTGCTTTCTTCTGTTGGGTCAATGCCCAATATGTCTATGCAGAAAGAGGTTGTAAGCGCCGTTAAGCCTGAATCTGCAGTTGAGTAGGCAGCTGCAACTAGGCCAATTATAAATATAATCCCGACGTAAATTGGCATGTAGCCCATGGCTAAATTGGGAAAAACCAAATCATGCGCAGGCTTAGACAATCCATTATTCAGCGTTGTTGGTAGCTCAATATTATGCTCGTACATGTAGAGGTAGAGTAGCGCGCCTAAAAGTAAAAACATAAAATTGACTGCAATGAGTACAATTGAGAAACTGTACATGTTTTTCTGTGCATCGGCCAGATTTCTACAGGAGAGATTTTTTTGCATCATGTCCTGGTCAAGTCCGGTCATTACTATTGTAATAAACATGCCGCCTAGCACCTGTTTGAAAAAATTATTGGGATCGGCCCAGCCTTTTTCAAAGAAAAAAAACTGTGTTAAGTTTTTGTCAGCCAATTTTTCATAAAGGCTCATTTCCGTAAAATCGAGGTTGGCATAAATGTACCAAATGGTAAATGCAACCGATAACAACATAAATGTTGTCTGTAGGGTATCGGTCCACACGATGACTTTCAGACCGCCTTGTTGGGTGTACACCCAAATGAGCATAATTGAACACAAGGCTGTTATCGGAAATGGAATTTCCCAACCTCCCGATTTAAAAAGCATGTCCATCACCAATACTGCCAGGTAAAGCCTGAATGCAGAACCAATACTTCTGGAAATCAGGAAAAAAATTGAACCGGTTTTATAGCTGTAATTTCCAAATCTGCTTTCAAGATATTGATAAATGGAACTTAGGCCCATTCTATAATAGAGCGGTAAAAGCACTTGTGCAATGACAATATATCCTAAAAAATATCCCAGCACTACCTGCATGTAGGAGAATGCCTGATTGGTTTTGCCTGCACCTACAACACCAGGAATTGAAACAAAGGTGACTCCGGAAAGTGAAGCCCCAATCATGCCGTAAGCGACCAGGTGCCATGCTGATTTTTTTCCGGCTGTAAAAAAATCGCTGTTCTGAGCAATAGATTTGGAGCTTATCCTTTGGGCAATAAAAACCAATAGGCCAAAATAAAGTAATAAGATTAATAAAATCCCCCAAACCGGAATCTGTAAAATGCCGTTCATAGTGCAGTATGGATTAGTTTTTAAAAAGGCATTTAAAAAATAAGAAGGCCTATTTTAATAAGTGCCTTTATTTTGAACAAAAGTAGTCTTTTTGGTTTTTAGTTTTCAAACTTAGCCCTAACTTTGGGATAAATAATATTAAAAATGTCAGATCAAACTATCAATCTAACTGTTATTGACAGGGAAGGAGTAGCGCACAAGATTGTTGCGCCGACAGATATGAATATGAATGTCATGGAATTGTGTAAGGCATCTGAGCTTCCTGTTGAAGGAACCTGCGGGGGCATGGCACTTTGTGCAAGCTGTCACCTTTATGTCGAATCAGATCATGAGCTCAGTGAACAATCGGCCGATGAAGAAGATATGCTCGATCAGGCTTTTTTTGTAAAAGAAAACAGCAGACTTGGCTGTCAGATTCGTTTAAAAGATGAATTGGAGGGTCTAATTGTGAGGTTGGCTCCAGTTTACTAGAAGTTAGTCTCGTCTTCCGGACGAGTAGAAGTTAGAAGGCAGATACTTTTTGCTACATCGATTTAATCATTACTATCTCCTCAGAAATGAGGAGAAAAATTTTCAGATTTTCAAATCCTCAAATTTTCAAATTTATTATGGCAATCACACTCAAAGAAGGCGACAAAGCCCCCGATTTTAAAGGCTTGGACCAAAATGGCAAGGAAGTAGGACTTTCTGATTTTAAAGGAAAAAAGCTGGTACTCTATTTTTATCCAAAGGATGATACCCCCGGCTGTACCAAAGAAGCTTGCAATCTAAGGGATAATCATAGCCTTTTATTATCAAAGGGTTTGGCAGTTGTAGGGGTTAGTCCCGACAGTACAGCCTCTCATCAGAAATTTATTACTAAATACGAATTGCCTTTCTCTTTAATCGCCGATACAGACAAATCAGTACTTAAAGCATATGAAGCTTGGGGCGAGAAAAACATGTACGGTAAAATTACCGAAGGTGTATTACGTTCAACCTTCGTAATTGATGAAAACGGAAGCATTCTAAAGGTTTTTAAAAAAGTACAGACCGATGCCCATACTGAGCAGATTTTGAAAGCTTTAGGCATTTAATCTGTTTTCTGACATAGCATTTTAATGGATAGTAAATCGCTGCTCCATCGACTGAAATCGGATGATGAGACTGCGCTGAAAGATATTTTTTATAAGTATCATGCTGCAGTCTTTCAAACGATTTTTAGAATTGTAAATGAATCAAATACTGCAGAGGATTTGGTACAGGACCTTTTTTTTCGATTCTGGGAGAAACGACATCAACTCGATATACAAGGCGAATTGGGTCCTTATTTAAGAAGAATGGCGGTGAACGAAGGGCTAGGTTATCTTAGAAAAAATAAGAAGTACAGCATTGAGGATATCGAGGAGCAGTATGAACTTTCGACGGATCAAAGCAGTGATAGTTTACAATTGCACAACGATTTGCAAGAGGCTGTTGATAAAGCAATGACACATCTTCCACCAAAATGTAGAACAGTTTTCACCCTAAGCCGATTCGAAGGTCTCAGCTACCGGGAAATAGGAGAGCAGATGAATATTTCTATAAAAACGGTTGAAAATCAGATGGGAAAAGCCTTAAAAGTAATGAGGTCTCTTCTTAAAGACTTTTTGCCATTGCTTTTTATTTTTTTTACATCTGGAATAGGGGCATTTTTATTGCTTTGCATCTTTTATTATGAAATCGCTATGCAGTTTTATCAATTTTAATAGCTGCGCATGAATAACAATTACAAAGAAGAAATCCCTTGGAATCTAATTGCCAAGGAAATTACAGGAAGTATCGATGTTGCTGAATCTGAAATTTTGCAAAAGTGGTTAGCCATAAGCGCTGAGCACCGTAAAATTTTTGATGACTCAAAATTGATTTTCGAAAAGGCTAATTCCGAAAAGGAACTCAAACCTAACACGGATGAAGCATGGATAAAACTTAGTCAAAGAATATCCTTTAAAAAGAGAAAAACACCTGTGTTAAAGTTGTGGCATTATGCTGCGGCAGTGGCCCTTGCCATTATGCTATTGGGTTCCTATTGGGCTTACCCCCAAATGCTCACCTATTTTAGTGCCGAAGATAGATCAAAATGGCTTTCGGTTCAAAATAGCAGTCAGGAACCTAAAACTATACAAATGCCAGATGGTTCTACTATTGTGCTTAACAAAAATTCTGAAATCAGATATCCAGATAAATTTGACAAACGTTCAGTTGAAATTAAAGGAGAAGCATATTTTAAGGTTGTATCTAATCCGAAAAAGCCTTTCAAGGTGCATGCTTCCGATACAGAAATTGAGGTAATCGGAACCAGCTTCAATGTGAATCAATCTTCAAAATCGGGTGATGTTTTTGTTATGGTGGAATCCGGAAAAGTAAATTTTTCTGCCAAAGGGACTGAACCTGTTTTACTCCTTGCTGGGAAAGGTGGGCTATACAAATCCTCAGAGGGTAAAATTATTCCAAAAATAAATCTGAATGCATCGGCCTGGAATAGCAAATCTTTTAGGTTCCAAAACACGCCTGTATCAGAAATTTTGACTTCATTGTCTGAGGTTTACGGTCTGAATGTAAAGGTCAGTTCAGAAACATTGCTACAATGTGAATTTAACGGTGTTTTCGACAATCTTGATCCAGAAAATATACTGCATGCCATTAGTTTTAGCTTGGGTGCAAAATTGAGTTTCGAAAACGGAATCTATACATTGAGCGGACAAGGATGCAATAATTGATTTTGATAGAAATATTTTAAAAAGTTCATACAGTTTAGCTGTATGAACTTTTTTTATTTGGTCAAAATGTTTAACTTTAAGGCAGAATCATTTTTGTTATGCGTCTGCTTCTTACTCAATGTTTGCTGGCATTATTCCTTTTTTCTGTGCATTTAGCACAGGGACAGGCACTTGTTGATTTAAAATATAGCAACAGACGACTGAATGAGGTATTGGCTGATCTTGAAGGGAAGCATAAACTCAGATTCTCATACGCACCCGACAAACTCCAACTGAATCGGGGGATCAATATTTACCTCCGTCAAAAAACATTGGACGCTGCGCTCAAAACAATGTTCGATCAGAATAATATCAGCTATGCACAGTTCGGACATCAATGGGTTTTAAAAAATGCTCCCCAAAAGCAGATCGAAAAGAAAACAATCGAACAGCCAAAAAAGCTAGAGATTCCGATTCCTCCCATAACTGCAGCTGAACAAACAGTTAGCAAAGAAATTGAAATTATTTCTCTTGGTCAAAAACATCAGACTGATTTGAAGCTGCCAAATAGTATTCATAAATTGGAAACTATTCCTGTGGCCGATTTTCAGGATGAGTTAGCGCTTCAAAAATCAAAAAGCAGTATTTTTCAATTTTCAGTTTTTGGTAATAAAATCGCAAATGCTCATCGTTCCAATATACTTGCCCTGAATTTATTTTGGGGAAGACATGCACAATCTAAAGGTTTTGAGTTTTCCGGTATTGGATCTGTATTGAGCAAAAATATGCAGGGTGTCCAACTGTCAGGAATCTTTAACTCTACAGCCGTAAACAGTTACGGATTGCAAGTTTCTGGTTTGCTAAATGCTACAGGAGGAAAATTAAGTGGCGTTCAACTTGCAGGACTATTCAACCTTGCCAATGAAGTTAAGGGCCTTCAAATTACGCCGGGCATCAATTATACAAAAACTGAACTGAATGGTTTTCAGTTGGCAGGAATCGGTAATTTAAGTGCGGATGCAAAAGAAGGAGCTCAAATAGCTGGATTATTCAACGCTTCCAAAGCGAGTTCAAATGTACAACTTTCAGGCTTTTACAATAAAACAAAACAACTAAGAGGTTTACAACTTTGTGCCGGAATAAACGAGGCAGAGGAATCCTCAGGTGTGCAAATGGGTTTTGTAAACAGGGCAAAAATGCTAAAGGGTGTTCAGCTGGGTTTTATTAATTTTGCCGATACAGTTGAAGGGGTGACGCTAGGTTTCATAAACATTGTAAGAGCAGGCGGTTATAATAAACTCGAAGCCTCATTCAGTGAGTCGATGCATGTGCTGCTTAGTTTGAAGTTTGGCTCAAAAAATATGTATCAGATCTGCCAGGGAGGTTTTAATCTGAAAGGGAAAGCTTGGGGAATTGGCTGGGGGATGGGTTCCGCATTTAATTTAAATAAGAAATGGCAAATGAATTCCGATGCTGTGGTAATGCATATCAACGAAGAAACAAATTGGAATCCAGTGCTAAATCTAAATACACAGCTAAAAATTGGTTTTGAATATAAATTAGATAAGGAGTTCAGTCTTTATCTTGGTCCAACAGCCAATTTTATGGCCTCCCGTTATAAAGACAAAGAAACTGGAATTGTCGGTTCTTCAGTCCCAATGTATTCTATAATTGACCATACCAACCGTTTCGATACCAATTTCAAGTTTTGGGTTGGATTACAAACAGGCATTAGAATGCGACTTTGGTAAAAAAATAATTAAAAATCATGTTCGATTATTATTTCAACGAGGATCATAAACTTTTCAGACGCAGTCTGCGCGATTTTTTGGATAAGGAAGTGATGCCTTTTATCGATGAGTGGGAAGAAAAACAGCAAATTCCCAAGGAAATTTGGAAGAAAATGGGCGATATGGGCTATCTGGGCTTGAATTTTCCCGAATCGGTAGGAGGTACAGATTTGGATTTTTTCTACTCAGTTATATTTGCCGAAGAAGTTTCAAAATGTTATTCGGGTGGCTTTGCTATCTCACCATTGGTGAATTCATACATGGCGGCACCCTATATTTTTAAATATGGTTCCGAATTCCAAAAAGAGAAATATGTAAAACCAGCTGTGGCTGGCGATCAAATCTGCTCAATTGCGATTTCCGAGCCCGGTGCAGGATCCGATGTGGCCAATATTCAGACAAAAGCCATCAAAAACGGGGACCATTATATTGTGAACGGCTCCAAAACCTTTATTACCAATGCTTATTACGGCGATTTTATCGTAACAGTTCTCAAAACAAATCCCGAGGAGGGAATTGGCGGAGTGAGCCTCTTGATTATCGACCGAAATGCCGAAGGCGTATCGGCCCGAAAGCTCAATAAATTGGGTTGGCATGCATCAGACACTGCCGAACTAAGTTTTGATAATGTAAAAGTGCCCCTGGAAAATCTGATAGGTGAGGAGGGTATGGGCTTCTACTACCTCATGGGCGGTTTGCAGCTCGAAAGGCTCATAGGTGCTATTATGGGCGTTGGTGCCTGCGAGTCTGCAATGTCATATACACTCAAATATATGTCAGAAAGACAGGCTTTCAACCGTCCTATCAATAAGTTTCAGGTCTTGCGTCACCGCATGGCTCAACTTGCTACCGAGGTCGAAATCAATAAGGCCTTTGCATATCATTGTGCAAAGCTGCATGCTCAGGGCGAATACATTGTAAAAGAATGCTCCATGGCCAAGCTCAACTCGACTGAGCTGTCCGATAAACTCATGTATCAGTGCTTACAATCCTTCGGCGGATACGGATTCATGGAAGATTACAAAATTGCCCGCATGTTCAGAGACAGTAGGGTCGGCACTATTGGCGGTGGCACTTCAGAGATTATGCGCGAGATTATTGCAAAAATTGTAATTGATGGTCAGGAGTACGAGTAGTCGATTTACTTCTGTAAATGATTCAAAGAATTATACCATATCTTTTGCTTTATTTGAGTCAACTATACAAGCCCCAGCGTTTTACCCATCAAATTCGCCATTTTATAAACAACACGTGCGCCAACATTGCCATCCCATTCCTCGGCAGAACCAACTTCGCAGAGGTCGAATCCAATAATGGTTTTACCACTTTCGGCCAAAGTTTTCAATAGATAAAAAGCTTGAGGCAAGGAAAGTCCACCTGCTACTGGTGTTCCAGTATTTGGACAGAGATTTGGCCAAAGCCCGTCAATGTCAAAACTGATATAAACATGCTGTGGAAGTTTTTCGACTATCGACGAGCAAATTTCGCGATAAGATTTTCCTTCGAAAAGTGATTCATTGATAGCCTGATCGTAGAATACTTCTACTCTTTTGTTGCTATTTGTGATATAATCGACTTCTTCTTCACAATAATCACGAATGCCTACCTGCACCAATTTACTTACTGCAGAAATTTCCTCCAAAACATTGTAAAAAATGGAGGCATGAGAATAGGTGAACCCTTCATAAGCCTTGCGTAGGTCGCAATGTGCATCGATTTGTAAAATACCAAAATCACTGTATTTTTCGGAAAGTGCATGCAAAAAACCCAATGGAGTGCTGTGCTCGCCTCCAATTAAGCCAATAACCTTGCCTTTTTTAATTAAATCGCCACATTGTTCTTTTACCCACTTATTTACTTTTATAGAATTGGCATTTACTTTATCAACAAATTCTTGAACGATTCCATGTCCATTTTCAAGATTGTCGATGTGCATGGTGGCGATTTCTCTGCTCAGGGTACTAAGTTCTTTTATTTGTTCGTCAGTTTCCTTCATGAAGATGCCAATTTTATAGGCGTCTTCTACATCTGCATCAAAA
>JBILRK010000055.1:0-8179 GCA_044372705.1 Saprospira sp.
AACGTCAGGGGTAAAATTAAAATATTAACTATATGGCTCGTATTGCAGGCGTAGATTTGCCTAAAAACAAAAGAGGTATAATTGGATTAACTTACATATTTGGTATCGGTAACACTAGTTCCAAAAATATTTTGGCAGAAGCAGGTATCGATGAAAATGTGAGAGTGAAAGATTGGTCTGATGATAATATCAAAGAAATTCGTAGAATTTTAGGTGATAGTTTTAAAGTTGAAGGTCAGTTAAGATCTGAAATTCAATTGAATATTAAGCGTCTAATGGATATTGCATGTCTTCGTGGATTACGTCATAGAAAAGGTTTACCAGTTCGTGGTCAACGAACTAGAACAAATGCTCGTACAAGAAAAGGCAAACGTAAAACAGTAGCAAACAAGAAAAAAGCGACTAAATAAGTAGGCTAATTTTAAATTTTTTTTAAATTATTTAGGCATTTATGGCTAAGGCAGCTAAAAAAATCAAAAAGAAAAATGTAAAAGTAGATGCACAGGGTTGTGCTTACATACAAGCTACTTTTAACAACATAATAGTAACTCTTACCAATAAATCTGGTCAAGTTATTTCATGGGGTTCTGCTGGTAAATCTAAGTTTAGAGGATCCAAAAAGAATACTCCATATGCAGCACAAGTTTGTGCAAGCGAAGCAGCTCGTGAAGCTTTTGATTTAGGTTTACGTTTTGTGACAGTATATGTAAAAGGACCTGGTTCCGGTCGTGAGTCAGCCATTAGAGCTATTGATTCAACTGGCGTTAAAGTAACTTTGATTCAGGATACAACTCCACTACCACACAATGGTTGTCGTCCTCCAAAGAAACGTAGAGTTTAATTTTGTATTTAGTTAATAAATTAAAAGTAAAATAATGGCAAGATATAGAGGTCCCAGAACGAAAAAAGCAAGGGCTTTCAATGAACCAATATTTGGTTTTGATAAATACTTCGAAAGAAAGAAATATCCTCCTGGTCAGCATGGTTTATCTAAAAAGCGTAAGCAAAAATCTGACTTTGCTGTTCAGCTTATGGAAAAACAAAAAGCTAAATACACTTATGGTGTTTTAGAAAGACAATTCCGTAAAACATTTGTTGCAGCAACACGCAAAACTGGAGTTACTGGTGAAAATCTCCTTCAACTACTTGAAGCTAGATTAGACAACATAGTTTATCGCTTAGGTATTTCTCCTACAAGAAATGGAGCTCGTCAGTTAGTTTCTCATGGTCATATAGCTGTTGATGGAATTGTAACTACTATTCCTTCTCTTTCAGTAAGACCTGGTCAAACAATAGCTGTACGTGGTAAATCTAAAAGTTTACAAGCAGTAATTGATTCAACAGCATCTAATAGCCAAAACGTCAAAAGATATGCTTGGTTAGAATGGAATACAGCTAAATTAGAAGGTAATTTCTTGAATTATCCTACTAGAGATCAAATACCAGAAACTATTAATGAACAATTAATTGTTGAATTATATTCAAAATAATTTAGTTATATTGTTCTTTTTAGGACTTCAACTAGTCTGTTTGAAGTCCTAATTTATTTAATTAAATAACTTTCATTTTAAAGACACTTTTCAATATGAGTTTGCTCAATTTCCAAAAACCTGACAAAATTTTATTGCAAAAAGCTGATGACTTTGAAGGTCATTTTGAGTTTAAACCACTTGAACCTGGTTTTGGTCAAACTATAGCTAATTCCTTGCGTAGAATTTTGCTTTCTTCTCTTGAAGGTTTTGCTATTTCAGCAGTTAGAATTAAAGGTGCTGATCATGAATTCTCTACAATAGAAGGTGTAGTTGAGGATGTTGTTGATATTATTTTGAACCTTAAACAAGTCAGAGTTAAATTTCTATTGGATGACCCAGAACTTGTTTCAGAAAAGATATATGTATCTGTTAGTGGTAAATCTGTTCTAACAGCTGCAGATATTAGTGCTGGTACCAATGTATTCAAAGTAACAAATCCTTCTTTGGTATTGTGTCACATGGATCCTTCCATAACTTTTGAAATGGAATTAACTGTTACCAAAGGTCGTGGTTATGTTCCTGCAGAAGACAGTTTACCAAAAGATGCTCCAATTGGTTTCATACCTGTTGATGCTATTTATACGCCAATCAAAAATGTTAGATACTCTGTTGAAAGTAGCCGTGTAGGTCAAAGAACAGACTATGAAAAATTAACTTTGGAGATCAAAACTGATGGAACTATTCATCCTGAATATGCTATCAGAGAAGCTGCAAAAATACTAATTCAGCATTTGATGTTGATTACGGATGAAAATATTAAGTTTCCTGATGAAACTGATAAAGAAGACAATATTGTTGATGAACATATTCTTCACATGCGTAAACTACTCAAAACATCTCTAGAAGATTTAGATCTTTCAGTTAGAGCTTATAACTGCTTGAAAGCTGCAAAAATTAATTCTCTTGGTGAAATGGTACAATACGAAACGCATGAGTTACTTAAGTTCCGTAATTTTGGTAAAAAATCACTTGTCGAAATTGAAGAATTACTACAAGAGAAAGGCCTATCTTTCGGTATGGACTTATCAAAATATAAATTAGACGAAGAATAATAATTAAAATGCAGATATATTTAATGCTGCGAAGTTAACCTGTTTAAATTACTAAAATATCATGAGACACGGTAAAAAGTTTAACCACTTAAGTCGTAAAAATGGTCACAGAAAAGCCCTTTTACGCAACTTGACAATTTCTTTAGTTAAATACAAAAGAATCAAAACAACTATTGCAAAAGCAAAGGAACTACGTAAGTTTATTGAGCCTTTATTGACTAAGTCAAAAAATAATACTACTCATTCAAGACGTGTAGTTTATAGTTACTTGCAAAATAAAGAAGCTGTAACTGAAATGTTTGTAAATATTGCTCCTGCAATTGCAAATAGACCTGGTGGTTATGTACGTATCGTTCGTTTAGGTTTTAGACCAAGCGATGCAGCCGAAGTTGCCATGATTGAATTAGTAGATTTCAACAGTGTTGCGCTTAACGCAGCTGCAGCCGAATCTGACAAAAAACGTACCCGTCGTGGTCGTAAAAAGAAATCAGATGATACTTCAGATGAAATTATTTCAGTAGTTAATGAAACACCTGCTACTTCAGTTATTGAAAATGTAGAAGAAGTTGTAGAAAATGAATCTGAAAATGTTGTCGATTCTACTGAAGAAGATGACAAAAAAGAAGATTAAATAATTTAGTGATATATTTCTAAGCCACATATCTAATAGATTTGTGGCTTTTTTACTTCTATGCTTGATAAATTATTATCATACATTTTTGGAAAAGGAATTGATCAAAATTTAAAAAATAAATTTTTAAAAGGATCTTTTTCTTCAATTTTACTTCAAGTCTCTCTCTCTTTACTTACATTCTTAACAAGCATTGCTGTTGCTAGAATTACTGGAGATAAAGGATTTGGAATTTATACCCTCGTGTTCACCTGGGTTGGAATTTTTAGTTCTGCAGCTTTACTTGGAGTCGATGACCTGGCCCTGAGACAGATGTCAATATATAAATCCAATAATTCAACGCAGGAGGCAAAGTCTTTTATATTATTAGGTCTACGCTATTCAATATTCGCTAGTTTGTTTTTTACAATACTTTATATTTTATTTTCTTCTTTTATTTATTTACCTGGTATTGCTGAATTCAAGTCCCTTCATCTAATTTCAGCCATTTCAATTCCTTTCTTTGTCATAATTTATTTTTTTCAATCTGTTCTTAAAGGTTGGGGAATGTTATTCGAAGGGCAAGTAACAGAAAAACTTATACAGCCATTGGGCTTTCTCTTTTTTTTGTCAATCTATCTGTTTTATGATTTTGATGTTTCAGATTTTGAAGCAGTTGTGTTTAGAGTTGTTTCATTCGTTTTTGCATCCGCTATTATTATTTTAATTGCTATTGTTAAGCTAAGACGAATCTTTAAGGCTGAAAAAGTATCCATAATGTTTTTTAAATGGAAATCTACTTTGATTTATTTTACCCTTAGTACGGTTTTATACGCTATTAATTCAAGAATAGATATAGTTTTCCTTGGGCTGTTTAGCATCGAACCTGAAAAAATAGCTTATTATAATGTAGCATTAAAATTTTCAGACATAGCTCTTATACCATTTTTAGTAATTTGTAGTGTAGCTACGCCTATTTTTGCATCCATGTATCATGAAGGTAAAAAGGAAGAACTCCAAAAATTCTATACGCTTATTACCAGAATTAGTTTTATTATTATTTTAAGCATCATTACAATTTTTATCTTCTTTGGAAATTGGTTTTTAAATTGGTACGGTAAAAACTTTCTTGTTGGATATGAAGTTTTGGTTCTTCTATGTATTTCTAAATTGGTGCATGTTTTTGTCGGTCCAGCTAGCTATTTGTTATCTATGACAGGTAATGAAAAACATGTAACTTATGCTTTATTATTAAGTGTTTCTTTTACAATTTTTCTTCATATTATTTTAATCCCGTTCTATTCTATTAGTGGCGCTGCATATGCTACAATAGGTGGGCTTATATTTTTTGACATTTATTTGTCCTATATAGGTTATAAGAAAACTGGTTTATTTCTGACAATAGTGGGGAAGCTAAAATAATGTTAGATTCTTCTGGTTTTATGCATCTCTATTGCCTTTGCCTTTAATCGAATTTATATTAGATAGTGACATTTACATTGAAAGGAGCTATATTTGTACGGGGCAATTGTTCCAATTTAAAAAAACAATGGATTATAATTCAACATTCGAAGATCTTAAACTGACCCGTCAGTTTCTAAATGCAATTGATGATTTAGGATATGCTGTCCCAACGGCTATTCAACAAAAAGCAATTCCTATTATTCGTTCCGGCCAGCATGTTATTGGAATTGCTCAGACAGGTACGGGTAAAACGGCTGCTTATTTGCTCCCAATAATGCAAAATCTTAAATATGCACAGGCTGAGCTTCCTCGATGTGTTATATTAGTACCGACAAAAGAACTCGTTCTCCAGGTTTTGGAACAGGTAAATCTTTTGGGTAAATACACTAATTTGAGATCAGTAGGACTATATGGTGGTGTAGGTAGAAAAAAACAAGCCAATCAAGCTGTTTCAGGTGTTGATATAGTTGTGTCAACGCCAATGAGATTATTGGAAATTTATCAGGAAGAGGGACTTGATTTAAAAAAGGTTCAGGTATTGGTTTTAGATGAGGCCGATCGTATGTTAGATATGGGCTTTCGTCCACAAATCAATGCAATACTTGATGTGTTGCCCCGAAAAAAACAAAACATGATGTTCTCTGCAACTTTTTCTTCGATCATAGAGGAATTGAGTTGGAATTTTATGGACTTTCCTGTTAAAATTGAAATTACACCCGAAGCAACACCTGTAGAAACAGTTGATCAGAAGTCATATCATGTGCCTAATTTTCAGACCAAACTTAATTTGCTCGAGCTTCTGTTGAAAGATTCCTCAATGAGTAGAGTGATGATTTTTGTCAAATCAAAAAGTTCTGCAAATAAAATATTCGAATACCTTAAACAAAGAATCAAAGGGGAAATAAGATTGATTCATTCAAATAAAGCTCAAAATGCCCGTATAAATTCTTTCAACGATTTTAAAGAGGGGAATGTCCGTTTATTAATATCAACAGATGTAATGGCAAGGGGTATAGATGTGACGGGGGTGAGCCATATAACATTCGTAACTAAAGCCGATTTATACCATATTGCTAAAATTGAGAAAAAAATTAGGATGTCTATTCCTGTATATCCGTTAGCAGCCGATTTAGAAATTACAGAAACTCCTTTTGAGGAAAATCAGTTCATGGAACGTGAAATTGATGAACAAAAGAAAAAAGAAGATCCCACCTATCAAGGTGCATTTCACGAAAAGAAAGATTATAAACTGAAACAAAAACAGAAAAAAGCAAAGAAAATTCCAAAATTTTCAGGTAAATCAAAGAGTGTGGTTCAAAAAACGGTTAAATCTGGCACAAAAACCTCGAAACACAACAGAAATAAAAATAACTAAGGGATTGAGCATTTCATGATGTCTGTGTTAAAAAATAAGAATTTTAATCTGCAGTTTATAGCAGTTTGTATTGGAGCATTATTGCTGCTGGGTAAGTTTTTTGCCTGGTGGATAACTCATTCCAGCACGGTACTTACAGATGCCTTGGAGAGTATTATAAATGTAGTTGCAGGTTCATTAGGCCTCTATAGTTTATATCTTTCAGCACACCCTAAAGATGAGAATCATCCCTATGGGCATGGAAAAATTGAGTTCATCTCAGCTGGTGTAGAGGGCACTTTGATCACATTGGCCGGTTTTGTCATAATTGGGCAAGCTATGCTGACTCTAGTGTTTGGTGGTACAGCTATTGAACAAGTAGATATTGGTATTTATATTGCAGTATTTGCAGGCGCCGTTAATTATTTTTTAGGTTATATTACCGAAAAACAAGGTCATAAAACAGGGTCTCTTGCAATGATAGCGGGTGGTCAACATCTTAAATCTGATGCCTATTCTACGATTGGAATGGTACTGGGACTTGTATTGATTTTATTGCTACAATCCGTTTGGGAATTAGATTTAGCTGCCCGAATTGTCGATAACATCGTGGCAGTAATTTTTGGTGGAATAATAGCATGGACTGGCTACGGAATTCTCAGAAAGTCGGTGGCAGGTATTATGGACGAAGTAGATTATGAGTTAGTAAAGAATATTTTAAAACATCTCAATGACAATAGAACTGAAAATCGAATAGATGTACATAATCTTCGTATTATTAAATATGGACCCTCACTTCATATAGATTGTCATATCACTGTTCCATGGTATTTTAACACAAGAGAAGCTCATGAAGAGGTTGACAGTCTGGAACACTTACTTAAGGAAAGCATAGATAGTTCTGTTGAAGTATTTGTGCATGTGGACCCTTGTATACCAAATTCTTGTAAGCTGTGTGCTAAGTTAAATTGCCCTGAACGGGTTCATGAAATGAGCGTTAGGGTAGAGTGGACTGCAGATATGATTATGAAAAACAGAAAACATGGATTATATCATCTTGATTGATGTTTTGAATAGAAACTTAGAAACCTTCCATGCTTATTTGTATCAATTTTGTATTTTTACAATTCTAATTACAGAAGACAGTTATAATGAAACAGACAATAAAACAAAAGCAGGTTGCTGCTTTGATACAAAAAGAATTTAGTGCAGTGCTGCTCTTGGAGGGTAATCTTATATATGGGGATGCACTCGTTACGGTAACCCGTGTTAGAATGAGCGCTGATATGGGAATTGCTTACATCTATCTAAGTGTGTATAATACCCTGTACAAGCAGGAAATTATTAAAGAAATTTGGGAGAACTTAGCCAGACTACGTGGAGAATTAGGCAAACGAATTAGAAAACAGGTAAGAAGAATTCCAATGCTCAAATTTTTCATTGATGATACGCTCGATGAAGTTGAACATTTAGATATGCTTTTCAATGCAATCAATAACCCAGGTTCAAGTGAAATGTCAATGAAAGAGGCTATGGAATTGAGATCCTCCAAAACTGAGGGCGATGATGAAGCGGAAGAAGAGGATAAGGATACCGACGAAGAAGAATAAGAATATCTGATTCAGAAATAGCTTTAAAGAAGTCTTTATACCTATCTTTTTTCATGTATTTACCTTTAAGATTCGCTGTCAGATATGTCTTTTCCAAAAAGACAACCAATGTGATTAACATAATATCAATGTTATCAGTGTTTGGTATTACCCTGGGTAGTGCTTCGCTAATTATTTTACTATCGGTATTTAATGGCTTTGAGGATATCTTACGAGATTTAATGGGTGTATACAAGCCCGATTTACATGTTTCGGTGAAAGAGGGTAAAGTTTTTAGTATTAGTGATGAAAAACTGAAAGCCTTAGGCAAAGTAAAAGGGGTAATTGTTTATTCTAAAATTTTAGAGGAGATAGCCTTGTTTGAATATGACGGCGTTCAGAACATTGGAAATATTAAAGGCGTAGATGAGCAATTTTTATCGGTAAGTTCTTTAGATAGTACCATACAGCGAGGAAGTTTTTCGCTTGGAAATAAGAGCGGTAGTCAGATGGGGGTTGTTGGTGCCACAATAGAACATACCCTGCAAATCAGGACCATGCAATCGAAACCTATAACG
>JBILRK010000056.1:0-8163 GCA_044372705.1 Saprospira sp.
TGTCAGGACAGCAAAGCCAATGTCTTCTTTGTAAAATCTGCATTTCGGGGCTATGGAATCCACCGGCATTCATCACTTTTTTCTGGAAAGATTTGTCCATGCCAATACTGCTTGCCCTAATACCAGAGCCGCTATATGGAATTTTAAGGCTTTCGAGCATTCCTTGTAGCTGACCATCTTCGCCCCATTCGCCGTGTAAGGCCAAAAAGGCAAAGTCTATAAGGTTTGGCAAATCATTTAAGGTGATCTTTTTTCCTATTTCAGAAATTAGAATTTCGATATTTTTTTCGCTTAGATTTTCAATGCTCTCCGCATAAATCTGAAATTGGTGCTTGCTTTCTGGAAGAAAGTTAACAGGGGGATAAAAGTCACGAATAGTTCCTTTATAGAGGTAGGACCAATCCAAAAGTATCAGATTTCCAATACTGTCAACAAAGATCGGAACTGCTTCGAATAAGCTTTTGTCGAGGTTGTCATAAACTGTGCGCCCGCCTGCAAATGAAATTTCTCTTTCTCTCGAGCTACCGCCAAAAAATATACCTGTACGAATCATTTTTATTAGACTTTTTTTCAAATACTTCGCAAAGATAGTAAATTTAGGAATTGTCTTTTACATTATAAATTATCCAAAATTTGTATTTTGAGCAATTCATTTGGGACTAAGGTAAAAAATCCTAATATTTAAGGTTTTATTTTTGCTAATGGGCTAGTAATGAACAGTGTAAAATAATTAATCAATTTTAAAGCAAATAATTATGCTAATGCCATTTCACCTTGCAGTTCCTGTAAAGGATTTAATTGAGACAAGAGCCTTTTACAGAGATGTTTTGGGTTTGGAAGAGGGAAGAAGTTCTGATAGCTGGGTCGATTTTAATTTTTATGGACATCAGTTTGTAATTCACCTGAAGCCAGAATTTTTTGAGAGATCAGATGTGTACAGTAATCCGGTAGATGGGCACAATGTACCAGTGCCTCATTTTGGAATTGTACTCGAATGGGAAAACTGGGAGCTTTTGGCCGAGAGATTAAAATCTTTTGATGTAAAATTTGGTATAGAACCTTATATCCGTTTCAAGGGTCAGGTAGGAGAGCAGGCAACCATGTTTTTTTATGACCCATCTGGGAATGCACTGGAGTTTAAAGCTTTCAAAGACATGTCATTACTCTTTGCAAAGCAATAAGTTAAAAATCAAGTTTATTTGATAAAAAATAAAAATTAGCAGTTTATTAAATTAAATGCATATATCTTTGCAGCGCCAAAATTAATCCAAAATTAATTTCACTAACAACTTAAAGATTTCCCCATGCGTTTTGTATTTTTAATGATTGCACTTTTATTCATTTTTCATGTAGAAGTTATAGCCCAAAAAAACCTGAAAGTGGCAGATAAAGCTTACAAGTCAGGAGATTATTACACGGCTGTTGAGAACTATGAATTAGCTTTTGAAGATAAAAAATTTGAAAAGCATAAGTCAAAAAACGAGGCATATTATAAGTATGCCGAATCTTGCCGTTTTAGCCATAATTTTACAAAAGCCGAAGTTTATTACAAAAAAGCAGCTGAAAGTGGAGATTACAAGAACAAGTTATCTGCAATCGATTTCTGGTATGCCTTCACCCTTAAGCACAACGCCAAATACCAACCTGCGCTCGAAGAATTTCAAAAGTTTATTGAGTTGAATAAAAATGTAAAAGAGTACGAATCTTTGATTCGTATGGCTAAGCAGGAAATAAAATCCTGTAGCCTTGCACTAGAAATATATCAGCATCCAATTGAGGGAGTTTCTGTTGAGAGTGTAGGTGAAAATGTAAATACTAAGTTTTCAGACTTTGCACCACATTTGGTCGATGGCGATTTGTACTATTCGTCTTTAAAATTTGAAGCTCAAACTCAAAGAAGAGCGGGGGTTGATGACAAAACCGAAAAACACCTTTATGGAAAGTTGATGGTTGCTAAAGAAGCTGGTAAGAAAAAGGGTGGACTATTGGCTAATTTAAACCTGAAATATCAGAACGTGGGTAATTCCTGTTTGAGTCCTGATGGTAAAAGGTTGTACTATACTGTTTGTGAGAAGGATCTTGAATTTGAATTTGTATGCAAACTTTATGTCGCCGAAAGAGCAGCAAAAAATAAGTCATGGGGCAAGGGCGTTGAATTACCGTTTAATTCAAAGAAAGGTACAAATACACATCCAAATGTTTCTTTTGACAGTACGCTAAATAAAGAGGTTATTTTCTTTGTATCTTCAAGAGATGCTGGTCAAGGCCAGATGGATATCTATTATGTTACTTACGAAGGTAAAGGCAAGTATTCCGAACCTGTTAATCTTGGAAATATTATTAACACAGAAGGTAAAGAAGCTACTCCATTTTTTCAACAAAGCTCACAAACACTTTTTTTTAGTTCTACATGGCATCCGGGATTAGGAGGCTTTGATATTTTTAAATCAAAAAAAGAAAATGGTCAATGGTCAGAGCCAGTGAATGTTGGTGTACCATTAAACAGTGCTGCGAATGACCTATATTTTTATATCTCTCCTCAAGTTGATACCTTCGGTTATTTTTCAAGTAATCGTCCCGGTTCCAAAGTATTGACTGGAGAATCCTGCTGCAATGATATTTATGCATTGGTTTTGCCTAAGGAAATTGAACCTGGCAAATCGGTAGAGCTTTTGGTTTCTGTTGAACCAGAGCCAACACCTGAACCCAAAGTAAACCCAGTTCCGGAACCCGAACCAGAGCCGATTGTAGTAAAAACCGAACCAGAGCCTATTGTTAATCCCGAACCAGAACCGATTGTAGCAAAGGCCGAACCTAAGCCTACTGTCAATCCGGAAACAGAGCCTGAAACAATTTTACTGTCCCCTGAGCCAATCGTTCAACCTGAAATTAAAACTTTGCCCGAATCGAAGCCGCTGCCAGAGGTTGATATGAACGTTTTGGAGAAAATGTTGCCGCTCACGCTTTATTTTCACAATGACGAGCCTGATTCGAATACTTATGCCATTACAACAAAGACAAATTATACACAGGCCTATAATAGTTTCATGTCATATAAAGATATGTACATGAATGAATTTGCCGCTCAATACAAAGATGCAGAAATGAAGATATCAGCAACTGACAAGGTGAAAACATTTTTCGATAAAACAGTTACAGGTGAGTATCAGCGCATGAATGAGTTTATGACACAATTGTCTAAACTTATGGAGAATGGCGACGCAATAGAAATTTCTGTAAGAGGTTTTTGTAGCCCGAGATCGAGTAGCAATTACAATATTAACTTAGCAAAAAGACGCATAGCCTGTTTGAAAAATCAGATAAATGATTTCGACAATGGAGCATTAATGAAATATATCAAGAGCGGTAAAATAAAATTTATTGAATTGCCAATAGGTGAGGCTCAGTCGCCACTTGGAGTAAGTGACAACTTGCTCGATCCGAGAAATTCAATATTCAGCCCGGAGGCTTCTGCTCAGCGTAAAGTACATATCGAATCAATCAGAAAGGTTGTAAAATAAAAATTAGAAAGCTGCAATTTGCAGCTTTCTAATTTTTAAAGCGAAACACTAAATAATATTGACTGCAATCATTTCAATATAATTGAAAAAAAATGCTAAATTTGTGACTTCTCATAAAAACTGATTTAGTATCAGAATTTTGATTCAATAATATTATTTAACCTTCATTTTCTTTAACCCAATGGCAACTACTAGCGGTATCCCTCAGGTTGATTTAAGTAAATTTGTTGACGGTAATGCAATTATGCAGGCCGAGTTTGTACAAGAGCTGGGCAAGGCTTTTTCTGAAATTGGTTTTGTAAGTGTTACAAATCACGGAATTCCCCTCGAGCTTGTCAATAATTTTTTCAAACTCTCCGAAAAGTTTTTTGCAATGGATTTGGACAACAAATCCAAATACGAAGTAAAAGGTGGCGCCGGTCAGCGTGGTTATACCTCATTCGGTCGCGAGCACGCTAAACACTCAAATGTAGGCGATCTAAAGGAGTTTTATCAATTTGGACAGGAACTTCCAAGTGGACATGAATTGGAGGAGGAATACCCCGAGAACATTTATGTTGACGAATTGCCAGACTACAACCAGGTGGCAAGAGCCCTTTATCAGGCTTTTGAAAAATCAGGAGGCTATCTACTGGAGGCAATTTCACTTTATTTAGGCTTGCCAAGAGATTATTTCGATAAACATATTGAAGGTGGTAACTCCATATTGAGGGCTATTCATTATCCGCCCATCATCTCAGAACCGAAATCTGCCATCCGTGCCGATGAGCATGAAGATATTAACTTAATAACACTTTTGTTTGGCGCTTCTGCCGATGGACTTCAGGTAAGACCATTGGGGCACGAATGGATTGACGTGAAGGCCTTGGGAGACAGTATTGTAATCAATGTTGGCGATATGTTGCAAAGACTTACCAACAATGTATTGCAATCGACTACCCATAGAGTAGTAAATCCTCCAAGAGAACTTTGGGGTACAGCAAGAATTTCAATTCCATTTTTCCTGCATCCACGTAGTGATATGGATCTAAGCTGTTTGGAAGGTTGTATCAGTGCTGATAATGCCTTGCAATATGAACCAATTACAGCAGGAGAATACCTGGATGAGCGCCTTCGTGAGATTGGGTTGAAGAAATAAGCAGACAGCATTGACAAAAAATTCATAGAATTGCAGAATAAATTCTATTTGTACTATATTTGCGCAGTCTCGTTGCTTGTTTTTCGAGTAACGAGGCTGTTTTTTTGGTTAATATTCGTTAATATTTTCTTTTTTTTAATTCCGCAACAATTTTTGGCACGTTTGTGTAAGTTATAATTTTTGTCCGGAACCGACGTCTAAACAAAGAATTTACTAAGGACCAAAAAATTTATGATTATGAGAAAATTAGCACTTTTTATTGCCTTTGCCTTTTTGGGTTCATTTACTGTAAATGCCCAAAGAATGGCCTATGTGGACATGGAAAAGATTATGGAATCTGTTCCAGATTATGCCAAAGCTCAAAAAGAGCTTGAAGAAATCGCTGAACGTTGGAGACAGGAGATTTCAAAAGAATACGATAAAATTGATCAGATGTACCGCGACTATCAGGCACGAGAAGTACTGATGAGCGATGATACCCGTAAACAGAAACAAGACGAAATTGTGGCCAAAGAAAAAGAAGTAAGAGAACTTCAGAAAAAACGATTTGGTCCCGAAGGAGAACTTTTTACCAAAAGACAAAGTCTTGTCAAACCCATACAGGAAAAGGTTTATACTGCAATTGAAAAATTTGCCAATGACCGTAACTACGATGTGATTTTTTCTGCACCTGATGGCAGTACCATTATCTATGCTAAAGCAGATAAGGATGTGACTGCAGATGTTATCAAGTCGCTTCAAAAATAAATTAACATTTTCAACAACAAAATCATACGCTCTTCAGAAATGAAAAACTTCTTTTTCCTTCTTTTTGCAGCTTTTGTATTGCTTTCCTGTTCGAAAGGAGCAACTGACAAGAAAAATGATAAACCTGTACCCACAGGGAACCTTAAAATTGCGCATGTAGATCCGGAACAGGTTATTCCAAATATGCCAGAATATAAAGCGGCTAAGGAAGAATTGGAAAAACTTAAGACCGAACTGCAGGCCCAAATGGAAACTGAGCAGCAAAGAGCTCAACAGTATTATGCTACTGTTATGCAAAAAGTACAACAGGGTATTTTGGCCCCTGCGCAGCAAAAACTTGAAGAGGACAAACTCATGAAAATGCAGGAAGAATTGCAGCGCAAGGCTATGAAAATGGAGGAAGATATGATTGCCAAAGAGCAGGAAATGACTAAACCCATGTATGATAAATTCAATGAGGCGTTGAAAGAGATTGCCAAAAAAGAAGGATATACCTATGTTTTTGATAAAAAAATGATGCTCTATTCCGATGGTGGTATTGATGCAACAGATCAACTCAAAGAAAAATTGGGTGTCAAATAATTGAGATTTCAAACCTATTCCAAAGTCTAAATTTTTAAATAAACATTTATGAAAAACAGTATTAAATCATTTTCTTTTGCTATAGTTTTAGTGTTTATGTCATTTACGGCATTTACCCAAAATCAAAAAATTGCTTATGTTGATCCTGAGCAGATTATTCCAAATATGCCGGAATATAAGGCAGCTAAGTCTGAACTGGAACAGTATCAAAACATTCTCAAGAAACAGATGGAAGGTGAACAAGCCAAAATGCAACAGTACTATACCGATGTTATGACTAAAGTACAGCGTGGTGAACTTTCTCCGGCACAGCAAAAAACCGAGGAAGAAAAAATTATGAAAATGCAGGAAGAACTTCAGCGCAAGGGAATGAAAATGGAAGAAGATATGGGCGCCAAAGAACTTGAACTCACAAAACCTATGTATGAGAAGTTTAACGATGCCATGAAAAATTTAGCCAAAACAAATGGCTATGCTTACATCTTCGATAAGAAATTTTTGCTTTACTCAGAAGGTGGCGACGATGCTACAGCAAAACTAAAAACTCAGTTAGGTATCCAATAAAAAACATAGCCAAACAACAATACCAATATGAAATTATTTTCATTTATATTATTTTCCATAATTGCTTCCTCTGCATTTGCACAAAGCCCACTTATGGCACATGTTGACTCTGATTCAATCATTCCCAAAATGGAATCCTATATTTATGCAATGACCGAGTTACAAGCTTATTCTCAGAATATGCAAAAACAGTTCGGGGGTAAAGAAGCAGAAATGGAGGCGTATTATATGGATGTTATGGACAAGGGGAAAAAAGGTATACTTTCCCCCAAAGAACAAAAAGATGCTGAAGCAAAATTGCAGGAAATGCAAGCCAAACTTCAACAATTTGCCCAGGAAATGGATGCTCAGATGATGGAGAAAGAAAAAACATTGATGACACCCGTTACCGATGAGTATAACAATGCCATTAAAGCTGTTTGCAAACAATATGGCTATGGATTTATACTGGACAAAAAATTGATTCTTTACTCTGATGGAGGGATAGATGCAACCGAAAAAGTTAAAACTGCACTAAAGATTAAATAAATGCAAATCCCAATATCGAAATGATGTTGGGATTTTTTAGGTTGTCAAAATAAAATTACAATAATTCTAAGTTTATGAAAAAGCTAATAATTTTTGGAATGCTTTTATTGGCATTTGGTGCATGTAGAAATAAAAAAGAACTTACAAATAACAACGAAAGGATTAACAGATATTTTCCTGAAATATTGGGCGATCTTGTTTTTAATCTTTCGATGGAAGAGGTTATTGCCAAAAGACCAAATCTAGCCCCTGTTAATTATGTAAACGACGCTTTTAATTTTAGAAAAGAATTTGTTGAAGAGGTAAATGAAGCCGGCATAACTAAAATTATATATTATTTTGACAGTGACGAGCAAAAGCCTTTTTATGAAATAATTCTCATTTATGAAAACGAAAAGAAGCGAGATGCGGATGCCGCCAGGCTACTAGGTCAGCCAAATACTGAAAATAATACCGAATGGATTATAGGTTCGAGACAAGATTATAAAATCAAGGCCTGGAAATTTGAGAATAAATTGGTACTTGCAGCTCAGCTTAAAGGCACAGAGTGGGAGGAATAATTATACAGCTCCAAATTGATAACAAAGATGAATAATTCATTTAATTATCTCTGATCTTTTGTTAATTTTGTCGTTCACTGGATTAACATTCATTTAAAATCACTGCTTAGCAGTACAAATATCTGATTTACAATGGTTGATGTATTATTGGGATTGCAATGGGGAGATGAAGGAAAAGGAAAAGTTGTAGACTATCTCGCCGAAAAATATGATGTAGTTGCCCGTTTTCAGGGAGGTCCAAACGCTGGACACACACTAGTGCTAAACGGAAAAAAACATGTGCTTCATACAATTCCATCCGGAGTTTTTAGGCCATCAGTTATAAATATAATTGGAAATGGAGTGGTTATTGACCCAATAACACTTCGTAGAGAAATGGATAACCTACACAATGCCGGGGTTAATTTTAAAGAAAATCTCTATATTTCTAAGAAAGCGCACCTGATTCTGCCTTCTCACAGATATCTTGATGCGGTAATGGAATCGGCCAAAGGACAAAGTAAAATTGGCTCAACATTACGTG